>CAMPGP010000184.1 GCA_946885545.1 uncultured Altererythrobacter sp. | reverse complement strand
TCGGCACCAAGAGCCCGTCGACCCCGCTCGGCTCGGTCGACCGCCCGGCGCAGCCTTGCGCCTTCGCGCTCGGCAGCGGCGCGCGGTTCGTCGCCCGTGGCTTCGACGTGTCGAAGAAGCTGCCCGAAGTGCTGATGGCGGCGCACGCGCACCAGGGCGCGGCGTTCATCGAGATCTTCCAGAACTGCATCGTCTACAACAAGGACGTGTTCGAGGATTTCGCCGCGCCCAAGGGTGCGGAAGATCGCCAGCTCTGGCTCGAGAACGGCGAGCCGATGCTGTTCGCGGGCGGCGTGAAGGGCATCGCCATCGACCGGGACGCGCTCAAGCTGAAGGTCGTCGACGTGGTGGACGGCGACTGGGAAGCGGCGGGCGTGATCGTGCACGACGTCACCAATCGCTCGATCGCGCACATGCTGGTCGAAATGCCCTTCGGCCCGTTCCCGATGGCATTGGGCGTCCTCTACGACGACCCGCGTCCGACCTTCGAAACCGCCGTGATCGACGAGCGTGCGCGCTCGAGCGAGGGCAAGGAGCCCAACCTCGCCAAGCTGCTCGGCAAGGGCCAGACCTGGACCGTCGACGAAACCGCGGGGCACCCGGCCTGAATTATCGTTTTCCTACTCGTTGCCGAGGCGATAGACCCGGCGGATGAGCAGTTTCGATCGTGTCCGCCCCGCATTTCGTATGACGATCTGCGGGGCGGATTTTTTGTCTCCAGGACAGTGTAACATGTGGTCCATGTCTCGGCGCGGCGCGGGCTGATGGACAACCTTACGCATAGCCTCGTCGGGGCGTTGATCGGGCAGGCGGGGCTCAAGCGGAGGACGGGGCTGGCGATGCCGGCGCTGATCGTCGGGGCGAACCTGCCCGATGTCGACGCGGCGTGCTTTCTGTGGCTCGACGGGGTCGAGCATCTCGGGTTTCGGCGCGGGATCACGCACGGGCCGATCGCGTGGGTGCTGCTGCCGCTGGTGCTGGCGGGGCTGCTCTGGTGGTTCGACCGCTGGCAGGCGAAGCGCGGCACGCGTCCGGAGGGGCGGCTGCCGGTGCATTTCGGGTGGCTCTACGCGCTCGCCTTCATCGGCTGCATGACCCACCCGGCGCTAGACTGGCTGAACGTCTACGGCATCCGCCTGCTCGAACCGTTCTCGAGCCGCTGGTTCTACGGCGACGTCCTGTTCATCATCGACGTCTGGCTCTGGGCACTGCTGGGTTTTGCCACGTGGTTCTCGCTGCGGCGGGAGAAGCGGGGCGGGGAATGGCGGAAGCCAGCGCGGATCGCGATTGCGGTCGGGCTGGGGTATGTTGGGTTGAACGGGGCGATTACTGCACAACAAGAAGATCATGGAACTCTTCACGCAGCTATGAAATTTGAATCCCAGGCCGTGCGTACCGGTGATGGAATTGTTATTGAGGGATCAGCCAATACTGAGGTTATTGCCAATCCTTTACCGGTTGCATTTTGGAAACGTGAGGTGATTTTCGGTCAAAATGGAAATTGGTTGCAGGAGAGATGTTGGTCCTTCGATGACTGTTACGCGGAGCACCTGACCCAAAACATGTGCCAACTTCCGAATATGTCCTCAGTCCGCAACGGGGATCCTAGGGTGGAGGCCTTCCTCTTCTGGTCCCGCGCCCCCTTCGCCGAACGCGCATCCAATGGCTCGGTGATCCTTCGCGATGCGCGGTTCTACGATCCGCGCGCGCGCGATCGGTTTGCTGTCGCGCTTCCGGATGTGCAATGCGAACCGCTAGGCCAATGATCGTTTGCCTTCCGAAAACCGCTCATGCTGAGCCTGTCGAAGCAGGATGGTGGGCGGTACGCCAGACTTGCCTAAGGCGAATGGGCTTAAGGCAGGGCAGCACCATCCGCCGCCGCCTTCGCCGGGCGATAAAGCAGCGCTGCCGCCAGGAACGCCCAACCTGCCCCGCCGAGCCAGCCCGCGACGACATCGGTCGGGAAGTGCACGCCGAGCAGCACGCGGCTCCAGGCGACCATCGCGGAAATCAGCATCGCCGCGCCGATCACGGTGTAGCGCACCGAGTGCCGCCGGCTGATCGCGGCGAAAGCGATCGCCATCGCGATATAGACCACCGCCGCGTTGAAGCTGTGGCCCGAGGGGAAGCTCTCGCCGCCCGCCTCCATCAGGTGCGGCACGATCTGCGGCCGCTCGCGCCCGACGATCAGCTTCAGGCCGGTGTTGACCAGCCACCCGGCGATCACCGTCATCGCGAACAGCACGGCCTCGCGCCGCAGCTTGAGGAACAGCAGCGCGACCACCGCGCCGAGCGCGAACAGGTTGCGCAGGAACACCCCGCCGAGCGCAGTCGTGTCGCGTACGATCTCGCGCACCAGCGTCGGCCCGGCGAGGCCGAGCTGCTCGCCGGTACGCGCCGAGAGAAGGCCGATGCGGTCGAACTGCGAAGCGTTGCCGGTGGCGAGGATCGCCACGACGATTGCGAACCCGAGCCAGCAGACGATCGCGGTCGCCATCGCCTTGCGCCGGTTGATGGTAAAGCCGCGCTCGGGCAGCTTGACGGTCTCGGAAGGAAGGTGATGCGGGTCGCGGATTATGTCGTCCATGCGACAAGGAACCGCCGCGAACCGCCGCCGTTCCTCGGGGCATGACCTCGCCGCAGATCGTGTGGCTGCGGCGCGACTTGCGCCTGGCCGACCAGCCCGCGCTTCATGCCGCCGCCCAGTCGGGGCCGGTGCTTCCTGTGTTCGTGCTCGACGACGAAACCGCGGGCGACCACGTCTATGGCGGCGCGTCGCGCTGGTGGCTCCATCATTCGCTCGAAAGTCTCGCCAGGTCGTTCGGACGGCATCGCTCGCGGATCGTGCTGCGCAGGGGCGATGCGGTCGAGCACCTGATGACCATCGCGCATGCCGCGGGCGCGCAATGTCTCCACGCGATCCGGCATTACGAGTCGTGGTGGCAGGAGGCGGAGAGCAGGTTGGGTGCCGAACTCGATCTCAAGCTCTACGACGGCAATTACCTCATGCCGCCGGGCGCGGTGACGACCGGCGCCGGCGATCCGTACAAGATCTACACGCCGTTCTCGAAGGCGCTGCTGGCGCATATGCCGCCGCGCGAGACCTTGCCCGAGCCGGAAACGATCCGCTCGCCGCAGGAATGGCCCGACAGCGACGATCTCGCCGACTGGAAGCTGCTGCCGGAGGAGCCGGACTGGTCGGGCGGTTTGCGCAATTTCTGGCAGGTCGGCGAGGAGGGGGCGCACAAGCGGCTGGCCGAGTGGGCCGGGCATGTCGCCGACTACGATCAAGGCCGCAACCTCCCCTCGATCGACGGTTCCTCGCGCCTCTCGCCGCACCTCCACTGGGGGGAGATTTCGCCCGCGCAAGTGTGGCATGCGCTGAAAGGACGGCGCGGCAAGGGGTGGGAGACGTTTGCCAAGGAATTGATCTGGCGCGACTATGCGCAGAACGTGATCTGCCAGTTCCCCGACTATCCGCGCGAAAGCTATCGCGACGGGTATTCGGGCCTATGGCGCAATCCCCATCGCGGCCGTCTGATCGCGGACGACCTGAGGGCCTGGCAGCGCGGCATGACCGGTTACCCGATCGTCGATGCGGGCATGCGCCAGCTCTGGCAGACCGGGTGGATGCACAACCGCGTGCGGATGATCGCCGCGAGCTTCCTGGTGAAGCACCTGCTGATCGACTGGCGCGCGGGCGAGCAATGGTTCTGGAACTGCCTCGTCGATGCCGACTACGGCAACAACGGGGTCAACTGGCAGTGGATTTCGGGCACCGGGGTCGACAGCAACATGTTCGTGCGGATCATGGCCCCGCTCACGCAGAGCGAGAAATTCGACGCCGCGGATTACATCCGCGAATACGTCCCCGAACTGGCCGGACTATCGGATGCGGAAATCCACGACCCGCCCGACGGCAAACGCGGAGACTACCCCGCCAAGATGATCGGCCACAAGGAAGCGCGCGAGCGGGCGCTTGCGGCCTACCGGGAAGCGAAGGACTAGGCCGCGACGATTCGCGCCGCCATCAGCCGCTTGGCGACGAGCACCGCGACCAGCGGCAGCACCGCGCCCGCAGCGAGCATCCAGTCGGGATGGGGAAACATCTGCGTCGTCCACACGCTCATCAGCGCGATCACCAGCCCGACGATCCACGCCATCAGCGCCCGGTGCGAGATCGCTATCGCGGTGCAGGCACCGGCGACCGAGCCGAGGAACCAGGCGATCACCACCGCGACTTTGGCCTCGGTGGGGATCGCTTCCATCAGCCGCGCCTGATCTTCGGGGTTCATCAGGTCGAGACCCTCTGGCGGCGGGAAGATCGCATGGCCGATCCCTTCGACCACGAACACCACCACCATCGCCACGATCAGCCCGCCGATAACGGCCACCAAGTTGCGCACCACCGGATTGTTCATCGCGCCTATCTCCCCTTCGCGCCTGTCGGCAACTCTAGCACGTAAGGGTCTGGTTACCCACCGGGCAATGTGGGATTTGCGATGCTTGAACCGTGCTGCGCGCGGGTTCATAGGACCGGCCATGAACGCACAGGGGCTAGGCAGGGGCGGAACCCTACTCACCGGCGGCGCCCGGTTCGAGCGCAGTCCGGGGC
>CAMPGP010000183.1 GCA_946885545.1 uncultured Altererythrobacter sp. | reverse complement strand
CTTTCGCCCACAACGACCTCAACGTTGCGCGTCTACCAGTTCCGCCACGACCGCACACAGCCAGAAGGACGACCGGCGTCCTCGGGGGGTAGGCGGGCGCCACTAGCAACAGGTTCGCCGTGCCGCAAGCGGTTTGAGCGCCTTCTTGTGCGCCGCCGATCGATCAGGCGGGTTTCCAGCCGAATTCGGCGAATTTGGCGGCCTTGGGAACGTCGGTCACCGCCTCGTTCACCGTGACGCTTTCGCCCGGTGCGAGGCGGGGCTGCGGCGGGGCAACTTCCCAGCTGTAGACGATCCGGTCGCGTTCGTCGCGCATCACGATCAGGATCGATGGAACGCTGCGGGTCTCGCGTCCGACGTTGGTGATCGTGCCGCTCGCGCCGAAGAACTCGGTTCCGTTGGGCAGAGTGCGGCGCTCCTGCTGGTCGGGCGGGAACTCGAGCATGAGGTCGGGCTGCTGCACCGCGAAAGTCGGGCGGTTGAACGGGACCCAATCGGGGAGGCCCCAATAGCTGACCGCCGCGATCGTCCCCAATGCGAGGACCGCGAAAGCGGCCGCGGCGATGGTCCAGATCCGCAGGAGATTTCGACGCGGGCGGAAGGGAGGCTCGGCGGCGAAAGGCGAATAGTCGTCGTAGGCGCCCCCCTCGGCCTCGGGCGGAGACACGGACGAGGCGGGTTCGGAAATCGGCGGCGGTGCCTCGAAATCGGCGGGCTCGCGATCGAGTTCGGGGGCGGGCTCGGTGGCGGGTGGCGGAGCCGACGCAGGTTCTGCCTGCGCCGCGGCAGCAGGTTCGCAAATCCCGGCTGGATCCGGGGCGGAGTGTGCGGGCGGAGCCGCCGCAGGGGGAGCCCCCGGCGCATCGTCCGCTGCGCCATCCTGGAACCAGCTGTGGCGGCATTTCGCGCAGCGCACCGTGCGCCCTTCCATGCCGATGGCGCTGTCGGGAACGACGTAGCGCGTTGAGCAGGCAGGGCAGGCGATGATCATTATGGGAGACATCCTTACGGCGCGGCGCGAATCGCAACAAGGCTGCCGGCGGTGGGTGAAGCGCGCGAGCGGCTTTTTTCCACATCGATGCGCCGCTATAGCCGCGCGCAGATGGCTATTCGCGACTTTTCGACCCTGGGGGCCGGCCCCCGACCATGAGCGATTTCGAAAGCGAGATCGTCGCGTTCGACAATGTCGGGCTGCGTTACGGCACCGAGGGCGAAGTGCTGCGCGACGTTTCGTTCACGCTCTATCCGGGCAGCTTCTACTTTCTCACCGGCGCGAGCGGTGCGGGCAAGACCTCGCTCCTGAAGCTGCTCTATCTCGCGCAGCGCCCGTCTCGCGGGGCCATCCGCATGTTCGGGACCGACGTCATCACCCTGCCCCGCACGCGGTTGCCCGCGTTCCGCAGGCGCCTGGGCGTCGTGTTCCAGGATTTCCGCCTGGTGCAGCACCTCTCGGCATTCGACAACGTGGCGCTGCCGCTGCGCGTTTCGGGCGTGCCGGAGGCAGAAGTCGCCAAGCCTGTCGCCGACATGCTCGACTGGGTCGGGCTCGGCCACAGGCACGAGGCGCGGCCGGCGACGCTCTCGGGCGGCGAGCAACAGCGGGTGGCGATCGCACGCGCGGTCATCGGTCGGCCGGACATGCTGGTGGCCGACGAGCCGACCGGCAATGTCGATCCCGACATGGCGCTGAAGCTGTTGCGCCTGTTCGAAGCGCTCAACCGGCTCGGCACGACCGTGGTGGTCGCGACCCACGATGTGCACCTGCTCAGAAAAGTGCCCGATTCGCTCATCATGCGGCTCGACAAGGGGCGGCTGTCCGATCCGACCGGCGCATTGCGCTATCCGCCGCGCGCGGCGCGCCGCGAAGGGGCCGGGGCATGAAGGGGCCGCCGGCGCTCAACCGCGCGATCGGCCGCGGGTTGTCCACCTTCGGCGGCGAGCGCGCCGCGCGGCTGGTACCGCAGGCGCGCCTGAGCGGCCCGATGCCGTGGGTGATCGCGATCATGGTCGCGCTGACCGTGGTCGCCGCTGCCGGCGGACTCGCGCTGCAGAACATCGCCGAAGCCGCGCGTGCCGAACTGTCGGGCGGGGCGACAGTGCAAGTGGTCGAGGCCTATCCCGCCGCGCGCGACCGCCAGGCCCGCGCGGTAGAGGCGCTGCTGGCCGACGATCCGGGCGTCGCCGGTTTCCGCCGCGTGCCCGAAAGCGAACTCGACGCGCTGCTGGAGCCGTGGCTCGGCGTGGGCGCGACCGACGCGACGGTGCCGGTCCCGGCGCTGATCGACGTGCGCCTGCGCGGCGAGGCGGACCGCGCGGCGGTCGCCCGGCTCCAGGCGCGCCTGCTCGAAGTCGCGCCCGCCGCGCGGGTCGATGCGCAGTCCGGTTGGCTCCAGCCCGTCTTCGCGGCGGTCGCCTCGCTCCAGTGGCTCGCGATCGCGCTGGTCGTGCTGCTGGCGCTGACCAGTTCGGCAGCCGTATGGCTTGCGGCACGCTCCGCGTTGGGGAGCAATCGCGGCACGATCGAGATCGTCCACCTGCTCGGCGGTACGGACGGCCAGATCGCGAGGATATTCCAGCGTTCGATCGGTTACGATGCGGTGCTCGGCGGTGCAGTGGGCCTGGCGATCGGGCTGGGCGCGGTTCTCGTCATGGGGCGGCAGTTCGCGGCGCTGGGTTCGGGCATGATGGCAGGCGGCGGGCTATCGCTGACCGACTGGTTCATGCTGGCGGCCATTCCTCTCGCCGGGGTCGCGATCGCGGTGGTGACCGCGCGGCTGACGGTGCTCGCGGCAGTGAGGCGCATGCTGTGATCCGGCGCCTTATCTCCGCCGTCGCGATCCTCTGGGCGCTGGGCTTCGTCTGGTTCGCCGTCGCTTTGCCTGGCCCGGTGGACGCGGCGCGCACCGATGCGGTGATCGTGCCGACGGGGGCGGCAGGCAGGATCGAGCGCGGGCTCGAGGTGGTTCGGTCGGATCAGGCGCGGCTGCTGCTGGTCACGGGGGTCGATCGCGAGGTGAAGCCGGCCGAGTTCGCAGCGCAGTTTGGCGTGCCGATGGATCTGATGGAATGCTGCGTGTCGCTCGGCTTCGCCGCGGTGGACACGCGCAGCAATGCCGACGAGACTGCGGCCTGGGTGCGCGAGAACAGGATCGTGTCGCTGCGGCTCGTCACGACCGACTGGCACATGCGGCGCGCCGCGGGCGAACTGGCGCGGGCGCTGCCGAGCAATGTCGCGGTGGTGCGCGATGCGGTCGCCTCGCAGCCTTCCTTCCGCATCCTGTTCCTCGAGTATCACAAGCTTCTCGCGAGCTCGGTTTCCCGCCTCTGGCAGTCGAACCCCGCATGACCCTGCTGCGCAATTTCGCTTTCTATCTGGTCTTTTATATCGGCAGCGTGGCTTACGTGCTGTCCGCGCTTGCGGTCGCCCCATTCGATCGCGACACGCTGCGGCGAGTGGTTGCCGGGTGGTGCAATTATCACCGCATCTGCGCGCGGCTGTTTCTCGGCATCAGCGTAAGGGTGGAGGGCGCGCCCATCGCCGGGCCCGCGCTTTATGCGATCCGGCACGAGAGCTTCTTCGAGGCGATCGATGCTCCGCGCCTGTTCGAATGGCCCGTGCCGTTCGCCAAGCGCGAACTGTTCGACATTCCCGGCTGGGGCAGGGCGGCGAGCGCCTATGGCTGCATCCCGGTGTCGCGCGAGGGCGGGGCGCGGGCGCTGCGCGAGATGATCGCGTCGGCGCGCACACTCTCGGCGCTGGGCCGTCCGCTGGTGATCTTTCCCGAGGGAACGCGCGTCCCGCATGGCGAGCGCCGACCGCTGCAGGCAGGCTTCGCCGGGCTCTACAAGCTGCTCGGGCTGCCGGTGGTGCCGGTCGCGGTCGACAGCGGTCCGCTCTACCACCGCGGCCTCAAGCGCCGCGGCACGATCACTTATCGCTTCGCCGAACCGATCGAACCCGGCCTCCCGCGCGCTGAGGTGGAAGCGCGCGTGATCGAGGCGATCAACGCGCTGAATCCTGCGCTCGAGCAGCATTGAGGAATCACCACACCGGCAATCGCGGCTCTCAACGGGTTCCTGAAAGAGCCTTGGTCAAATAGTGCGACGCGTGCCCTCGCGGGCGCCCGTTCAATGTCGCAATGTGTCGGTAGCCGTTCTTCTCGTAAAACGGCCTTGCCTGCCAGCTCGTCGTCTCGACGAAGGCATTCTCGCACCCATTCTCACGGGCGAACGCCTCTGCGGCTTCGACGAGTTGGCGCCCCATGCCGCTTCCGCGAAGGTCCTCTGCCAGCCACAGCAGCTCGATGTGCAGAGTGTTCCAGAAGCACGTTGCGCGAAGGCCGCCCATCACTTTGCCGCTGTCGGACTTCGTCAGGACGTGGAACCGCTGCTCGGCCTCCACCGGTTCGAGATCGGAGACCTGCGCAGCATTGAAGGTCTTGATCGCGCGGCTCAGCGTTTCGGCTTCGTCTTCCGACGGGTGGCAGGTCAGCTCAATTTGCATCGCGCGACGCTATCGCCGCGAGGCGGCGCGATCAATGTGCCCGAAGGTGCCGCTCAGTGATCCTCGCGTCCGAAGTCGGGGCGGGCGTCGTCCTGGCCCTGTTCGACGATCGAGCGGCGGATGTCGCGGGTGCGGGTGAAGAGGTCGAACAGCGCCTCGCCGTCG
>CAMPGP010000182.1 GCA_946885545.1 uncultured Altererythrobacter sp. | reverse complement strand
GGCCAAGGGCGGCGCGCTCAATCAGGGCATGGTGCAGAAGGCCATGGCGCGCGCTCGGATCGTTCTGGGCCTCCCGCCGACCGCGACGCCGCATGCGCTGCGCCATTCGTTCGCGACCCATCTGCTCGGCGCGGGGGCGGACTTGCGGTCGCTGCAGGAATTGCTCGGCCACGCGAGCCTCGGCTCGACGCAGATCTACACCAAGGTCGATGCGGCCACGCTACTCGACACCTACCGCTCAGCGCACCCGCGCGAGAAAGGCTAATCCCGCTCCGCTCGCGGCGTCCAGGTGAACACGCGCCACAGGTAGGCGATCACCGTCAGCGCGACAAAGCCGAGGATCGCCCACCCGAAGGCGCTCTCGTATTCCTCGAGATAGCGCGCCAGCGCCGCGCCGCCGAGGATCAGCAGCGCGTTCCAAGCCGCGGTCCCGACCATGGTGAAGGCGAGAAAGCGCCACACGTTCATATGCGCGAGGCCCGCGGGCAGCGAGATCATCGTGCGGAAGAACGGCGTGCAGCGCAGCACCAGCACGACCCACTGGCCATGGCGGCGGAAGAACTTCGAGGCCGCTTCGATATGCTCCCAGTCCAACGTCAGCCATCGTCCCCAGCGGTCGATGAAAGGCCGCATCCGGCGATAGCCCCACTTGTTGCCGAGCCAGAACCACACGTAATTGCCCGCGGTCGAACCAAGCGTCCCGGCGATCATAAGTGGCCAGAATTCCATCTGCCCTCGCGCCACCAGCACCCCGCCGATGCCCATGATGACTTCGGACGGGATCGGCGGGAAGACGTTCTCGATCGCCATCAGCAGCGCGATGCCGATGTAGCCGCCGAAGGCGATCGCCTCGATGATGAAATCCTGCATGGCGGAGTGAACGCGCGAGAGCGCTAGAGGTTCGCGTGCCGCGCTTCGATCGCATCCCAGATGCGCGCGCCGGTGTCGGTACCGTTGAACTTGTCTATCGCGACGATCCCGGTAGGGCTGGTGACGTTGATCTCGGTCAGCCACTTGCCGCCGATCACGTCGATCCCGACGAACACGAGGCCCCGCCGCTTGAGCTCGGCGCCCATCGCGGCGCAGATTTCCTCCTCGCGCGCGGTCAGCGTCGCGGCTTCGGCGTGGCCGCCCTGCGCGAGGTTCGAACGGAACTCGCCTTCGCCCGGGAAGCGGTTGATTGCGCCCGCGAATTCACCGTCGACCAGCACGATGCGCTTGTCCCCTTCCGACACTTCGGGAAGGAACGGCTGGACCATGTGCGGCTCGGGCCAGGTCTGATTGAACACCTCGGAGAGCGCCGAAAGATTGGTCCCGTCGGCATCGATGCGGAAGATCGCCTTTCCGCCATTGCCATGAAGCGGCTTCACGACCACCGAACCGTGCTTCTGCTGGAAGGCGCGAATGTCCTCCAGTCGCCGCGCGACGAGCGTCGGCGGCATGAATCGCGCATAGTCGAGCACGAACATCTTCTCGGGCGCGTTCACCACCTCGCGCGGGTCGTTGACTACCAGCGTCTCGCCCTTCAGCCGGTCGAGCAGCAGGGCGGCGCTGATGTAGCCGAGGTGGAACGGCGGATCCTGCCGCATCAGCACGACGTCGATCTCGCTGCCGAGATCGATCCTGCGCAAATCGCTTTCCCAGCGGAAGTGATCGCCCGTCACGCGCTGGACGGAAACCTCGCGCGCCCAGGCGGTTACGCGCCCTTCTTCCCACGCCAGCGAGGCGACGTCATAGTGCCACAGGCGATGCCCGCGCGCCTGCGCCGCCAGCATCAGCGCGAACGAAGAATCCCCCGCTATATTGACCGTCTCGATCGGGTCCATCTGGACGGCGACGCGCAGGTTCATTCTTATTCCTCTAAGGCTGCCAGGCGTTGACGATGTGGCGGGGGAAGCCGCCCGGTGCAAGGAGCAGCACGTCGATGCGGATGTCCTCGCCCTCGGTCGCATATTCGTGCGCCACGGCTTCGGCCGCCGCGGCCACCCGGCTCAGCCGGTACTCGTCGATCGCATGGTCGAGTTCGGCGGCGGACTTGCGCCACTTGACCTCGACGAACGCGATCATCCGGCCGCGTTTGCACACCAGATCGATCTCGCCGAGCGGAGTCTTGCGCCGGCGGTCGAGCACGCGCCAGCCCTTCATCTGCAACCAAAGTGCCGCGCGCCCTTCCCCTTCGCGACCCTGCCGCTCGGCGCGTTGGCGCTTCATCCGCCGCGCAGTTCCAGCGCGCGGGCATATAGCGCCTTGCGATCATGCCCGGTCGCCTTCGCCACCTGCCCCGCGGCCTGCGACGCCTTCGCGGTCGCCAGTGCTGCGCGCAGCAGGGCGTCGATGTCGTGGTCCTGCACCGCTTCTTCCCCAGCTGGTCCGATAAGCAGGACGATCTCGCCCTTGGGCGGATGCGCGGCGTAATGCGCGGCGAGTTCCTCCGCGCCACCGGTCCGGCATTCCTCGTGCAGCTTGGTCAACTCGCGCGCAACCGAGACTTCGCGGCCCGGCAAAACCTCGCCGATCGCCTCGAGCGACTTCACCAACCGCGGCGCCGTCTCGTAGAAAATGGCCGTGGCGTCGGCCTTTGCCGCGCTTTCCAGCGCCTCTCGCCGCGCCTTGTCCTTGTTGGGCAGAAAGCCCGCGAACAGGAACCGGTCGTTGGGCAGGCCCGAGAGTGTCAGCCCGGCGATCGCCGCGCAGGCGCCGGGCAAAGTGGTGACCGCAATGCCTTCCGCCCGTGCCTCGCGCACGAGCCGATAGCCCGGATCCGACACGAGCGGCGTTCCCGCATCGCTCACCAGCACCACCGCCTTATCGCGCATCGAGGCGATCAGGCGCGCGCGATCCTTCTCGCCCGCATGGTCGTCGTAGCGCCACAGCGGCTTCGACAGACCCAAGTGCTTCATAAGCTTGCCGGTTATACGCGTGTCCTCGCACGCGACCCCGTCGCACCGCGCGAGCGTCTCGGCTGCCCGCATGGTGATGTCGCCGAGATTGCCAATCGGGGTCGCGACTATATAGAGACCGGGCTGGAGAGGTTGGTGGGCCACTCGCGCATCCATGAACACCACGAAGGGGAGCCGCAAGCATGAAGCGTTGGAAACTGGATCGGCGGACGCTGGTCATCGCCGGGGCAAGCGCCCTCTTGGCGGGTTGCCAGGTCATACCCAAGGGGCCGACCACTTCCACCGCGCCCGAGCCGCGCCCCACGCCCGAACCCACCGAATCGAGCCTGCCGAGCGACGACACCCGCCACCGCGTCGCCCTGCTCGTGCCGATGTCGGGCAACAACGGCGCGGTCGGCCAGTCGATCGCCAACGCCACCACGATGGCGCTGCTCGACACCAATGCCGACAACCTGCGGATCACCACCTACGACACGTCGAGCGATGCGCGCGGCGCGGCGCGGCGGGCGATCGCGGACGGCAACAAGCTCATCCTCGGCCCACTTCTCGGCGGCGACGTGCCGCAAGTGCTGGCGGAAGCGCGCCCGGCCGATGTGCCGCTGATCTCGTTTTCCAACGATACCAGCGTCGCAGGGCCCGCCGTGTTCGTCATGGGGCATATCCCCGAACAGTCGATCGCGCGCAGCGTCGCCTATGCCCGGCAGCGCGGCGCGGCGAACTTCGCCGCAATCGTTCCCGATGGCGAATACGGCCGCCGCGCCGAGGCCGCGCTTTCAGGCTCGGTGCGCAATGCAGGCGGATCGATGGTCGCGACCGAGAGCTATACGCGTGGCAACACCTCGATCGTGAGCGCCGCACAGAGAATCGCTCAGAACGGTGGTTACGACACCGTGCTCATCGCGGACGGCGCCAGGCTCGCGGCGCTCGCGGCAGGCGAGTTGCGCCCGCGCGGTTCGGGCTCGACCCAGATCATCGGCACCGAACTGTGGAGCGGTGAAAGCGCGGTCACGAGCGCCTCGGCGCTGCGCGGGGCGCTGTTCGCCGCGGTGCCAGACACCCGCTACCGGCGGTTTTCCGACAGCTACCGCGACCGCTTCGGATCGGCACCCTATCGCATCTCCACCCTCGGTTACGACGGGGTCCTGCTCGCCCTGCGCGTGGCGCAGGACTGGCGCGTGGGGCGCGATTTCCCGGTCGATCGTCTCTACGAACAGGGCGGGTTCCTCGGGCTCGACGGCCCTTTCCGCTTCCAGCGCAGCGGCGTGATCGAACGCGCGATGGAAGTGCGCGAGGTGCGCGACGGCCAGGTCGTGGTCGTGTCGCAGGCACCGACGGGATTCTGAGACTGACGATAACGCCCCGCCGCGCGCTTGTGACGCCCGGCGGCCAGAGCCTATAGCCCGATCATGCCCGACGATCTGTTCGCCGATACTCCCGCCTCGAGCGGCGACTACGACGCTTCCTCGATCGAGGTGCTCGAGGGTCTGGAGCCGGTGCGCCGGCGCCCAGGCATGTACATCGGCGGCACCGACGAGCGCGCGCTCCACCATCTCGCCGCCGAAGTGCTCGACAACGCGATGGACGAGGCGGTCGCCGGGCACGCGACGCGGATCGAGGTCAGCCTGGAGGAAGGCAATCGCCTCTCCATTGCCGACAACGGCCGCGGGATGCCGGTGGCCGAGCATCCCAAGTTTCCGGGCAAGTCGACGCTCGAGGTGATCCTCGGCACGCTGCACTCGGGCGGCAAGTTCTCGGGCAAGGCCTACGCCAC
>CAMPGP010000181.1 GCA_946885545.1 uncultured Altererythrobacter sp. | reverse complement strand
CTCAAGACCGACGACAACGAGCTGCTGCTCAAGACCAACATGGGCGCCGGCCACGGCGGCAAGTCGGGCCGCTTCGAGAGCCTGGAGGAAACCGCTGAGGAATTCGCCTTCATCCTGTGGCAGATGGGAATGACGGGTTGAGCGAACGCTTCCGCCTCGAATTCACCGCGCGGCCCGAGCACATCGACGTGATGGGCCACGTAAACAACACCGTCTGGGTCCAGTGGATACAGGACATCGCGACCGCCCACTGGGACATCGCCGCGCTGCCAGAGCACGCAGCGGCCTATGCCTGGGTCGTGACCCGGCACGAGATCGACTATCGCGGCAATGTGGCCGAAGGCGAAACCGTGGCCGGCGAAACCTGGGTCGAGGGAGACCCGCGCGGGGCAACCTCAATGCGTCGGGTCGATTTCCGCAACGAAGCGGGCAAGGTCATCGTCTCCGCCACCACGACCTGGGCCATGCTCGAGCGCGAGAGCGGGCGGCTGGTGCGCGTGAGGGCCGAGGTCATCGCGCCGTTCCGCCTTGCGCGAGTGCCCTGAAGACCTGACAGTCGATCAGGCGGCCACGTCGCGCGGCATGCCGGGCAACGCGAACAGGGTCAGCCGTTCGTACATCGTGCGATCCCGCCCCGCTTCCTTGGCTTCGTAGAGCAGCATGTCGGCGCGCGCGTAGAGATCGGCGAAGCTGGTCCCATCCAGCCCGGAGCGCGGCATTTCGATCACTCCCATGCTGGCGGTGACGGGCCGCGCAAGCCCTTCGATTTCTGCGGCAACGCGCAGCGAGATCGCGCGGCGCAGCTGCTCGGCGCGGGCCTGTGCCTCTCGCCCACGCAACAACAGCATGAATTCCTCGCCGCCCAGCCGCAGCGCGATTGAATCGCGATCCCCGTCGGCCTGAAGCGCGCGCGCACAGGCCCGCAGCACCTCGTCGCCGAGCTGGTGCCCGTGCGTATCGTTGACCGCCTTGAAATGGTCGAGATCGATCAGCGCCATCGTGTCGAAGCCCTGCCGCTGGAGATCGGCGAAGCGCGCCTCGATCGCACGGCGGTTGAACAGGCCGGTCAGCGGGTCGCGTTCGGCCATTTCCTCCATCGCCACCGATTTCGCACGAGCGCGGTCGCGGTCGTTCTTCAGGATCATGAAGCGGTCCGCGGCGCCCAGCGAGGTCACGATCAACTCGAACGCGATCGCCGCGCTGAAGGCGAAGACCTGGTCCTGCGGCGCATCGCCGATGCCCAGGTTGGTGAGGATCCGCACGAGCGAGATGATCCAGATCGGCATGCATGCGACGAACTGGTAGCGCGCGGCGCGGCTGCCGCGCGCCATCGCCTGGATCAGCGCGAAGAAGAACAGCGCGATCAGCGGGATGAAGGCGAGGTAGTAGAAATCGATCCCGTGCTCGCGCAGCGCGGGGAACTTGCACGCATAGAGCAGCGAGGAAGCCGCGGTGACCCCCGCGGCGATCCTGAGCATCCGCCGTGTTCGCTGGGGCAGGCAGCCTTCCTCGAACAGGTCGGCGGCGAACATCGCCGCGCCGCAGACCCCGACCAGCGATGCGAGCGGAAAGAGCAGCGAGAGCTGCCACAGCTCCAATCGCACGAGGTCGAGCACCAGGCCGGACGTCGCGAGCGTCAGCGCCAGCATGCCGAACACCGACAGCCAGTGCCACAGCAGGAAGCGCGCGCGCAGCACGCGGTAGAAGGCGATGTCGAACAAAAGCGGCATGACCAGCAGCCCGCAGATCGCCGCCAGCGCCAGCATCGATCCGTAAGGCCAGCGGACCTCGTCGATCGAAGCGACGAGGCGCGCATCGGATACCAGCGGCGCGACCCAGCCTTCGTCGATCGCCACCACGACTTCGCGCGAGCGGGCAGTCACTTCGGGCAGGGGCAGGGCGAACTGGATGCCGCGACCGACCAGCCGCGCATCGTCCATCGTATGGCTCGCCGTTCGCGCGGTGCCGTCGCGATCGATCACGGCAATTTTGATGCGAGAGAAATCCCCCGCCCGGGTGGTCAGATATGCAGGCGACGGTTCTCCCGATGCGAGATCGAACCGTAGCATCGCCCGTTCGGCGCGATAGTCGGCAAGGCTTCCGTCGCAGCGCCATGCCGGGGCGGCGACGCCGGTTGCGGCCGGGTCCTGCGCCACGGTGGCAGTCGCCTGGCAGGCGGGCGCAATCGACGCCGCGGCCGCGACAGGCGCGAGGAAGAGCGCGGCCACGATGGCCGCGAGCGCGCATATTCCCCTGAACCCCCGCTCAAGCATGGCCGGTTGCTAGGGAAAAATGTTTATGTTCGCCTTAACCCTGCGCGAAGGTTTGCCGTAGCCGATGCCGCACAGCACGCATCAGGCGACGGCGTCGACCGTTACCGGTCCGCCCCCGGCACGTCCGAACAGCGTGAGCCGTTCGTGCATCGACCGGTTTCGCCCGGCTTCCTTGGCCTCGTAGAGCAACTTGTCCGCGCGCGCATAGAGGTCCGCGAAGGCGAACGGGTGGGCGAACTCGCCGGGAGCCTCGATCACGCCCATGCTCGCGGTCACCATGCGATCGATCTCGGTCACTTCGCGCGCGACCCGCAGGCTGATCGCACGGCGGATACGCTCGGCGCGTTCGGCCTGGTCGCGCCCGCGCAAGAGCAGAAGGAATTCCTCGCCGCCCATTCGCACCGCGATCGCATCACGGCCCTTCTCGCTCGTCAGCACCGCCGCGACCGAGCGCAGGACGTCGTCTCCCACGCGGTGGCCGAAGGTATCGTTGATGTCCTTGAACCGGTCGAGGTCGAGCAGCGCAAAGGTCGCAAAGCCGTCCGCCTGGAGCTGGACGAACCGGTCCTCGAGCCCGCGCCGGTTGATCAGCCCGGTGAGCGGGTCGCGCTCCACCAGCGAACCGAGCGCCGCCGCCATCTTGCGCGCGCTGTCGCGCTCTCGCCGCAGCGACAGGAACCTGTCGGTCACGCCGAGCGCAGTCACGGTCGCCTCGCACAGCATCCCGAGGTAGAACAGTTCGAGCGCCTGCTCTGCCCTGACCCCGGGGATCAACTCGGTCCCGAGCTGGATGATGAAGGCCAGCGTGAGCGGAATCCACCCGATCAGCTGGAACGTCGCGGCGCGGCTCCCGCGGGCCAGCGCGGCGCAGATCGTCCCGAGCCACAGCATCAGTACCGGAGCGAGCGCGAGCGCGTGAAGCGGCAGGTCGCCCAGCAGCATCCATTCGGGACGCCAGGTCTGCAGCGCCGAGACCACGAGCGCCCAGGGCGCTGCCCAGACGAGTGCCCGCGCAAGCCGTGGGTCGAGCTTGTCCTCCTCGATGAAGTGGCGCGTGAACATCAGGCAGGTGGCGATCGCCGTGCCGAACGTCATGATCGTCGCGACGCGCCAGGTCGCTACGTCGAGCGCGACCACTTCGTTGACGATGCCGCTGCGAAAAGCGATCAGGGCGATGAAGCAGGCGGTCATGACGGCGTGCCAGGCGATGAAACGATCGCGCAGCACGCGCCAGAACAGCGCATCGAACACGATCGGCATAGCCAACATGCCCACGAGGAGCGCGATCAACAGGAGCGAAACGACGTGGCCCTGGTGGCGATCGGGCCGGTCGGCGGACAGCCCCAGGGTTTCGAGGCTCGCGGCATGCGCCAGCCCCTCGATCCGGACAAGCACCTGCAAGGGCGGCGCGCGGGTCTGCGGCAGGGCGAACGCAAGCGTGGTGCCCTCGCTGGTCGCCATCGCCGCGCGCATCGGCAGCGTGGTGGTGGCGCGCAGTCCGTCGCGTGCCAGCACCAAGATTTCGACACTCTCGAACTGGCCCAAGCGCATGGCGAGATAACGCGGCGTGGGAGCGGCGGGGTCGACATCGAAGCGCAAGGTCGTGGCCTGCGTATCGAGCTCGGGCAAGGCCTCGTCGCAACGCCAGCCGGATTCGGTGGGCAAGTCCGAGAGCGCGACCTCCGGCGGCGCGGCGATGGTGCACGGCGTGGCAGCCGCCGTCCCGCCCGCGCACAGCAAGGCGAGCAGCGCGAAGAGCGCCGAAACGGCCGCCCTGGTCTGCATGCCACCGATCATGCCCTCCCGAATAGGGCATGCGCGGTTATCGTCGCGTTAAGTCTCGGGCCGTGCCTATCCGAGCAGGTCGGCGATCGGCCGGTAATCGTAGCCGAGCTCGTCCGCGATGGCCTTGTAGGTCACCTGGCCGGCATGGACGTTGAGCCCTTCGGCGAGGTGCGGGTCGCGCCGCATCGCCTCCTGCCAGCCGTATTCGGCAATCTTGAGCGCGTGCGGCAGGGTGACGTTGTTGAGCGCGTAAGTGCTGGTGCGCGCAACCGCGCCGGGCATGTTGGCGACGCAGTAATGGACGACGTCGTCGACCACGTAGGTCGGGTCGGCATGGGTCGTGGCGTGGCTGGTCTCGAAACAACCGCCCTGATCGATCGCGACGTCGACCAGCACCGCGCCCGGCTGCATGCACTTGAGCATGTCGCGCGTGACGAGCTTGGGTGCCGCCGCGCCGGGGATCAGCACGGCGCCGATCACCAGGTCGGCCTCGCACACCGCTTCTTCCAGGTTGGCCTTGTTGGAGAAGCGCGTCTTGGCGCGGCTTTCGAAGTGGATGCCGACGCGTTCGAGCACCGCCGGATCGCGGTCGAGAATCGTGGTGTCGGCGCCGAGGCCGACCGCCATCTGCGCGGCGTTGAAGCCGACCACGCCGCCG
>CAMPGP010000180.1 GCA_946885545.1 uncultured Altererythrobacter sp. | reverse complement strand
CGGTGCCGAGCTGGCCCGAGACGATCCGCAGCAGGCGGTTCGCCAGGTCCTCCAGATCGTGCATCCGGTCTTGCAACAGCGGGTCCTGGATCTCGCGCATCCGCATCCGCGTGCGTTGCTGGACGCGCTCGATCGCCGCTTCGGCGGTGAGCCCGGAATCGATCGCCTCGTTGATCCGTCGGCCCCAGCCCTCGTCGTAGGCGAACATCTTGTAGGTCTCGAGGACCTCTTCGTGCTCGCCGCCGACACCGAACTCGGCGCGGTCCGCCAGGTTGTCGATCTGGTCGCGCATCTTGTCGAACGCGCGATAGACCCGCTGGCGCTCCGCCTCGATGTCCTCCGCCATGACCTGGTCGATGGTGATGCGCGGCTGGTGATAGACCGCGACGCCGCTCGCGAGCCCCTTGACCAGCGGCAGACCCGAGATCGTCGCCGGGCCGGTATCGATCGGCGCGAGGCCGCGCGCCTCCTCCTCGTCGATCAGTTCGTTGTTGGTGATCAGTTCCGACAAGACCATCGCCGTGGTCTGCAGCGCCTCGATCTCGACGTCCTCGTAGCGGCGCGGGTCGACGTGCTGGACGCACAATGCGCCCACGGCGCGTTCGCGATAGACGATCGGCACCCCGGCGAAGGAATGGAACTTCTCTTCGCCGGTTTCGGGGCGGTACTGGAAGTCCGGATG
Source organism: uncultured Altererythrobacter sp. (assembly GCA_946885545.1). The sequence goes on along the minus strand of CAMPGP010000180.1, from coordinate 4,036 downwards.
CGCCTTGGCCTCGGCGAGGTTTAGCGTCTCGATCTTGTCGGCGATCGTGCCGACCAAGCCCTCGCCGATCGCCATGCGGGTCACGTGGACCGCTTCGGAATTGAGCCCGTGCGTCGCGTAGAGCTCGAGCATGCCCTCGCGTAGGAGGTAGACCGAGCAGACCTCGCTATGCAGGCACTCGGCGATGATGTCGACGACCTGGTCGAGCTTGCCCTGCGCGTGCATGCGCGAGGCCATCACCTCGTGCAGGCGGGTTAGGATCTGGCGGGCGGCGGCGGCAGCGCTCATGCGAGCCGACTATAGCAAACCGTTCGCGTTGGGAAACGCCGTCTCCGACGTTTTTTGCGCGTCCGCCGCCTACTGCCCGGTCAGTTCTGGGCGAGTTCTTCCTTGATCCTGAGCTTCTGTCGCTTGATCGTCTGGACCGCCCCAGCGTCGGGTGAAGGCCGGTTGAGTTCGTCGCGAAGCCTTGCTTCGAGTCCGGCGTGCTTGGTCTGCAGTGCGCTGGTGTGGGACGATACCATATGGCTCTCCTTGGTTATGCGACCGTGGAGCGACTCGCCTTTCGCGGGCGGGCCGCGTGAAGGGCATAGAACCACAACCAGCCGCGGTTGCGAAGTCCCGTCATTGCGCAAAGCGACGGGATTGGGCAGAGGCACGGCGAAGCGATTTGGCCCGTTGGGGCGGGAGCGGTCGGCAATGAACGAGCAGGAACTGCGCAAGCGACTGGCAACGCTCCGCATCGAGCACCGCGATCTCGACGCCGCCATCGACGCCCTGCGCACCAGCGGTTCGACCGACCAGCTGCAAATCGCGCGACTGAAGAAGCGCAAGCTGCAACTGCGCGACCAGATCGCCGCAATCGAGGACGAGCTGCTGCCCGATATAATCGCGTAGCTCGTCAGCGCTCGATCGCCGGGCGTGGCCCATCCAAGCTGTCTGGCGATGCGCCACAAGGTGCGGCGTGCGGTCGCGCTTTCGCGCTGCCACAGGCAGCCCGGATGTAGCGCGGAACTTAAGAATTGGTGGCAGAACCGTCCCGCCGCGGGACAGTCTCGAATTTGGATGGGAAAACCTGTGCGCTTCTGCTGGCAGCGCGAATCGCACTGCGATAGCCGTAGCCACTCCATGGGAACGCGCGTCGACATCAGCCATGCGATCATCGAATCGCTCTATTGCGAGGCGCTGCTCCTCGCAGACGACGTGCGCGGCGCGTTCGATCTGGCGCGCAGGCACGATCCGGTGGAGGAAAGCGACTTCTTTCGGCTGGCATTGTCGGTCGAGGGGCTGCGCACGACGACGCGGGTGATGCACGTGCTGGCATGGCTGCTCAACCAGCGCGCCTACTACAACGGCGAGATGAGCGAGTTCCAGCTCCGCCGCCACGGCCGCCTGCCCGAAGACCGGGCGTCCGATCCCGATAATCTCGCATGGCTCGAACCCGAGACCTGCGCCCTGATCCGCGCAAGCGAACTGCTCCACGCACGCGTCGCACGGCTCGACCATGCCTGGCGCGAGAACTTCGAGATGCGCCCTGCCGCGATCCTGCGGCTGCGCGAGCGGCTGGGCCGCGCGGTCGGGCAAATCTAGACCGCGGCCAGCGCGCGACGCCAAAGCGCCAGGCGATCGTCGCGGGTTGCGGGCTCCATCGACGGTTCGAACTGCCGAACCTTGCCGCGCATCGCCCGCACCGCGCTTTCGAGATCCAGATGGATCCCTGCGCCGACCGCCGCAAGCATCGCCGCGCCCAGCGCCGTCGTCTCGACGAAGTCCGGCCGTTCGACCGTTACGCCGAGCATGTCGGCGAGATCCTGCGCCATCCAGTCGTTGGCGCTCATCCCGCCGTCGATCCGGAGCGTCTGCCACGCTGCTCCGTCCGCCGCGAAAGCGGTCGCGAGATCGTGCGTCTGGTGGGCCATCGCCTCCAACGCGGCACGCGCGATCTGTGCGCGCCCGCTCGAGAAACTCAATCCGGCGATGACCCCGCGCGCCTCGGCCAGCCAATGCGGCGCGCCGAGGCCCGACAGCGCAGGCACGATCGTCACCCCGCCACTATCGGGGATCGAGCGCGCGAGCGCCTCTGTCTCCGCCGCGGTTGAAATCAGCCCGAGCGAATCGCGCAGCCACTGGACCAGGCTGCCCGCCACGAAGACCGATCCTTCGAGCGCATAGCGCCGTACTCCGCCGCGCTGGGTCAGGACCGTGCCGAGCAGGCGATGCTCGGAGCGCGGCAGTGCGTCGCCCTGATTGGTGAGCACGAAGGCGCCGGTGCCGTAGGTCGCCTTGGTCTCGCCGGGCAAGAGACACCCCTGCCCGACGGTCGCCGCCTGCTGGTCGCCCGCGAGCCCGCAGATCGGGATCGCCGCGCCAAACAGCGCAGTTTCGGCGAGCGCACCATGGGTGTCGACGACTTCAGCCAGCGCGGTGGCGGGGACCCCGAACAGGTCGCACAGCCCCGCATCGAACTGCGCACTGTCGAGCGGGAGGAGCTGCGTGCGGCTGGCGTTGCTCGCATCGCTGACGAAGGCGCCGCGCGACAGTTTGAAAACCAGCCAGCTCTCGACCGTGCCCAGCGCGAGCGCCTTGCGTTCCGCCGCCGCGCGCACCGCAGCGTCGTTGTCGAGCAGCCAGCGCATCTTCGTGCCGGAGAAATAGGGATCGAGCAGCAGGCCGGTGCGGCGCTGCACGTCGTCTTCATGTCCGGCCGACTTGAGCTCCGCGCAGAAATCGGCGGTGCGACGGTCCTGCCAGACGATCGCACGGGCGAGAGGTTCGCCGGTCATGCGATCCCACGCAACCACTGTCTCGCGCTGGTTGGTGATCCCGATCGCGGCAACTGCGTCTGTCCCGCGTGCCTTTGCGACGACGTCCTGCGCGCAGGCGAGTGTGCGCTGCCAGATTTCGCCCGCGTCGTGCTCGACCCAGCCGGGGCGTGGATAGTGTTGCGTCAGTTCGCGCTGCGCCACGTGATGCAGTGCGCCGTCCGCCCCGAACAGCATCGCGCGGGTCGAGGTGGTGCCCGCATCGAGGACAAGGATGTTTTCGGCCATCGGCGCTTCCTGCCGCCGATGCGGGGCGGAGTCGAGGTTGAGATTGGGTCCGCCGAAACTCGACACGTCCGGTCCCCGCCCCCATATGGCGCACATGGCAGGTCCACCTCCCAAGCCCTGGCCCACTGGCCTCGTCGAGCGGCCAGAGCCGCTCGTGCGGCGGGTGCTCGCGCCCAATCCTTCGCCCTACACCTACACCGGCACGCAGACCTATCTCGTCGGTGAGGCCGACGCGTTGGCGGTAATCGATCCCGGCCCCGCCGATCCCGAGCATATCGACGCAATTATCGCGGCGGTCGGCGAGGCGCGGATCGCGGCGATCATGTGCACGCATACCCACCGCGACCATTCGCCCGCTTCACGCCCGCTCGCCGAGCGGACCGGCGCGCCGATCGTCGGCTGCGCGCCGCTGGTGCTCGACGACAGCGGCCCGCGCGCCGATGCAGCGTTCGACCGCGAATACGCACCGGACCGCGTGATGGAGGACGGCGAGGCGATGACCGGCCCCGGCTGGACACTGCGCGCGGTCCACACCCCCGGCCATACCTCGAACCACTTGTGCTTCGCGCTTGAGGAAAGCGGCGCGCTGTTTACCGGCGACCACGTCATGGGCTGGTCGACCAGCGTCGTCGTCCCGCCCGACGGCGACATGGGCGATTATATGAAAAGCCTCGAAAGGCTCCATGCGCGCGAAGACCGTATCTACTATCCGGCCCACGGCCCGGCAGTCGAAAAGCCGCGCCAGCTGGTGCGAGGAATGATCGGCCACCGGCGCCAGCGCGAGAACCAGATCCTGCGTATCCTCGGCGAAGCACCGCATTCGGCGGCCGACTTCGTGCCGCGCATGTACAAGGGGCTCGATGTGCGCCTGCACGACGCGGCGGAGATGAGCGTAACCGCGCATCTGGTCGATCTGGAACGCCGCGGGCTGGTCGGCCGTTCGGATGACATATGGCAAACCCTCTGAGACCCGCCCGCAGCGACGC
>CAMPGP010000179.1 GCA_946885545.1 uncultured Altererythrobacter sp. | reverse complement strand
TGAAGATCGCCAAGGAGCCGATCAGCCTCGAAACGCCGATCGGCGACGAGGAGGATTCGCACCTCGGCGATTTCATCGAGGACAAGAACGCGATCATCCCGGTCGACGCGGCGATCCAGGCGAACCTGAAGGAAACGGTCACCCGCGTCCTCGCCAGCCTGACCCCGCGCGAGGAGCGCGTGCTGCGCATGCGCTTCGGCATCGGCATGAACACCGATCACACGCTCGAGGAGGTCGGGCAGCAGTTCTCGGTCACCCGCGAACGCATCCGCCAGATCGAGGCCAAGGCTCTGCGCAAGCTCAAGCATCCGAGCCGCAGCCGCAAGATGCGCAGCTTCCTCGACCAGTAAGCCGGCCGGGCAGCGCGAAGCCGATCTCCGCGCTGCCCGCCGGCCCTTGGTGGCCATCCCAATCCCGTCGCTGTCGTTCGACAGGTGCCGTGCAAATCCCAGGAAGATCCGCTCTTCGGGAACCCAACGCCCTCCCGGAAATTATCCCGGCATGAGGGGGAAATGCTCACTGTTCGAGAGTCGCACGGGTCCGTGGCTGCAAATTCCGCCTGCTCACCTTCCAATCGTTCTGCACCCATGATCGATTTCGAGGCGCTGCTCGCGCAATCGCCGAATCCCTACGTCGTGCTGGATCGGGATCTCGTCATCATCTGGATGAACGAAGCCTATCTGCGCGCGACCATGCGCGAACGTGAGGACATAGTCGGCCGGCCGATGTTCGAAGCATTCCCCAGCCCCGAGGAATCGGAGAGCCACCGCCAGCTTTCGTCCTCGTTCCAGCGGGTGATCGAAACGGGCGAGAGCGACGAGATCGCGCATATCCGCTACGACATCCGCAATCCCGACGGATCGATGGACGCGCACTACTGGAGCGCAACCCACACCCCGTTCAAGGATGCCTCGGATGAAGTCGCGTACATCCTCCAGCACACCGTCGACATCACCGAACTTCACGATCTGCGCCGCATGCGCGAAGAGATGAAGGTGATGAAGCGCGCCCAGGCGGTGGAGGAACGGAACCGCGGGCTGGCCGAGGAAACCAGTCGGCTGAAGAACCTGCTCGAGCAAGCGCCGGGCTTCGTCGCCCTGCTCGAAGGTCCCGACCACGTCATCGTGATGGCCAATGCCGCCTACCGCAAGTTGACGGGCGATCGCGAACTGCTCGACCTGCCGATCGGCGAAGCGATCCCCGAGGCGATCGAGCAGGGCTTCGTCGACCTGCTGGACCAGGTCCAGGCCACCGGGAAGCCCTATTTCGGTCGCCGCCAGAAGGTGGAACTGCAAAACCACGAAGGCAGACCGCCCGAACCGATGTATCTGGAATTCATCTACCAGCCCATCTTCGATGCGCAGGGCGCCGTTTCGGGCGTCTTCGTCCAGGGGCACGACATCACGGAGGAAGTCGAGGCGGAACAGCGCCAGTCGCTGTTGATCGACGAACTCAATCACCGGGTGAAGAACACACTGGCGATCGTGCAAGGCCTGGCGCAGCAGTCGTTCGGCCCTGCCGATGGCGACATCGAGTCGCTGGATAGTTTCTCCGCCCGCCTTTCGGCTCTCGCTTCGGCGCATAATCTCCTCACGGCTTGCAATTGGGAGGCGGCGGATCTGGAAGAGCTGATCCGCGGATCGGTCGACGCGACCGCCGGGTCCGATCTGGCGCGATTCGAGATTATCGGCCCGCCGGTGGTCCTGCCGCCGCAGCCTGCCGTCGCGCTCGCGATGATCATGCACGAGCTTGCGACCAACGCCTTGAAGTATGGTGCGCTCTCGGAAAGCGCGGGCACCGTGTCGATCGGTTGGAGTGCCGTGAGCGACGATACCGGTTCCCGCCTTGAAATCGTATGGACCGAACACGGCGGACCGAGGGTCGAACCGCCCGCGCGTCAGGGGTTCGGCACCCGCCTGATCAAACGCGGGCTCGGCGAACGGGACGGGAAGGTGGACCTCGACTACCGACCAGAGGGTCTTTTCTGCCGGATCGAGACGCGCGCATGAACCTGTCCGAGATCACGGTGTTCCTGCTGGAAGACGAACCGATCATAGCCTTTGCTCTCGAAGACATGCTCGCGGCGGAAGGCGCGCGGACCATGCTCGCGACCACGCTTGAGGATGCCGGTGCGCTGATCGACGAATGCACCTTCGATTGCGGCATACTGGACGTGAACGTCCACGGACAGAAATCCTATCAGCTCGCCGAGGTGCTGCAGTCGCGGGGCATCCCCTTCGTCTTCGCGACCGGGTACGGCAGCACCGGCCATCCCGAGGCTTTCGCGAGCGTGCGAACCTTGTCCAAGCCGTATAGCCCCGCGCAGATCCGGGAGGCGATCGCCACCCTCGCCTGACCCGCCGCGTGAGCGCGCAATGGTGGATTGACGCGGTTTGCGGTGGCACCGCGCCGCCGAAAGCACTATGGGCGCGCGCATGCGTATCGCCATTGCATCCGACCATGCCGCCATCGACATGAAGGCGTCCCTTCGCGAGTGGCTGATCGAGGAAGGCCACGAAGTCGCCGACCTCGGCCCCGACAGCCACGACAGCGTCGACTATCCCGATTTCGGTTACAAGCTCGCGGCCGTGGTCGCGGAAGGCACCGCCGAACGCGGCATCGCGCTGTGCGGATCTGGCATCGGCATCTCGATCGCGGTCAACCGCAATCCCGACGTTCGCTGCGCGCTGGTATCCGAGCCGCTCTCGGCCAGCCTCGCGCGCGAGCACAACGATGCCAACGTGATCGCGATGGGCGCGCGGATCGTCGGCATCGAGATGGCCAAGGCCTGCGTTTCCGCCTTCGTCCAGACCGAATTCGGCGGTGGCCGTCACCAGCGCCGCGTCGACAAGCTCTCGAACCCCACTCGCTGAGGAATTACATGACCACCGCGACCGCCACCGACGCCGACCTGATGCACCGCTTCTGGCATGACGACCTCGCCGACGCCGATCCCGAGATTGCGCAGGCGGTGCAGGACGAACTCAAGCGCCAGCGCAACAAGATCGAGCTGATCGCGAGCGAGAACATCGCCAGCAGGGCCGTGCTCGAGGCGGCGGGCAGCGTGTTCACCAACAAGTATGCCGAGGGCTATCCGGGCAAACGCTATTACGGCGGTTGCGAATATGCCGACGTGGTCGAAACGCTGGCGATCGAACGCGCGAAAGAGCTGTTCGGCTGCGCGTTCGCCAATGTTCAGCCCAACAGCGGCAGCCAGATGAACCAGGCGGTGTTCCTCGCCTTGCTCGAACCCGGCGACAGCTTCATGGGGCTCGACCTCAATTCGGGCGGCCACCTGACCCACGGCTCGCCCGTGAACATGAGCGGCAAGTGGTTCAACCCGATCCCCTACGGCGTGCGCAAGGACGACGAGCTGCTGGACATGGAGCAGGTCGAAAAGCTCGCGCACGAACACAAGCCCAAGCTCATCATCGCGGGCGGCACCGCCTATTCGCGCCAGTGGGACTTCGCCAAGTTCCGCGAGATCGCCGATGCGGTCGGGGCCTGGCTGATGGTCGACATGTCGCACTTCTCCGGCCTCGTCGCCGGCGGCGCGCACCCCTCGCCCTTCCCGCACGCACACGTCGTCACCACCACCACGCACAAGAGCCTGCGCGGCCCGCGCTCGGGCGTGATCCTGACCAACAACGAGGACATCGCCAAGAAGGTCAACAGCGCGGTCTTCCCCGGCATGCAGGGCGGCCCGCTGATGCACATCGTCGCGGCCAAGGCCGTCGCTTTTCGCGAAGCGCTGCGCCCCGAGTTCAAGGCCTATGCTCGCAGCGTGGTTGAGAACGCCCGTGCGCTCGCGGCGAGCCTGGAGGAGAACGGGCTGCGGATCGTCTCGGGCGGGACCGACAACCACCTGATGCTCGTCGATCTCACCGCGAAAGACGTTACCGGCAAGGCGGCCGAAAAGGGCCTCGATCGCGCCTGGCTCACCTGCAACAAGAACGGCATCCCGTTCGACACGCGCAGCCCCTTCGTCACCAGCGGCGTGCGCCTCGGCAGCCCGGCGGGCACCACGCGCGGGTTCGGGACCGAAGAATTCCGCCAGGTCGGCGCTCTGATCGCCGAAGTGGTCGATGGTCTCGCAAAAAACGGCCCCGACGGCGACGCGCAGATCGAGGAGCGCGTGCGCGGCAAGGTCACCGAGCTGTGCGACACGTTCCCCGTCTATCCGGGAATGTGATGCGCGATGCGATGCCCCTTCTGCGCGCATGACGACAGCCAGGTAAAGGACAGCCGCCCGACCGAGGATGGCTCGACCATCCGCCGCCGCCGCCAGTGCACAAGCTGCGGCGCGCGCTTCACCACGTTCGAGCGCGTCCAGCTGCGCGAGGTCACGATCGTGAAGAGCGGAGCCAATGGAGAACCGGGACGGCGCGAGGCGTTCGATCGCTCGAAGCTCGAGCACTCGGTCGCGCTCGCCTGCCGCAAGCGGGGGATCGAGCAGGAACGGATCGACCAGCTGATCTCGGGCATCCAGCGCCAGGTCGAGACCGCGGGCGACAGCGAAGTCCCCTCGGCGCGGATCGGCGAACTGGTGATGGACGGCCTGCGCCAGATCGACAGCGTCGCCTACATCCGCTTCGCCAGCGTCTACCGCGACTTCAGCGAAGCGCGCGATTTCGAGGAATTCGCGAGCTCGATCCAGGAAGCCGGCGAGCGCGATGCGGTCGGCAATGGCTGACACGCCGGTCATCGTCCTCGTCCGCCCCC
>CAMPGP010000178.1 GCA_946885545.1 uncultured Altererythrobacter sp. | reverse complement strand
GCCCTAGGCAAGCAGCAGCTTGGCGCCGTGGAGGCTGATGCCGGGCGCGCCGCCGGGCAATGGGCCCCTGCGCGATCTCCGCCGACTGCAGCTTGACCCGGCTCGCGACATCGGTGCGCGGGGCGAGCCAGCCGCGCCGCGAATATATCTGCGCACCGTCGAGCGCGTGCCGCTCGAAGCGCCACAGGAACCGCTGCCATGCGGCCAGTGCTCCCCCGACTGCGAGCGGGACGATCGTGAAGAGCGGCGTCGCGGCCTGTGTCGCGGAAAGCACCAGCAGCGCCGCGAGTGCGCCGAGCCCGAACAGTCCGCCCACGATCAGCGCGGTATCGAAACGGTATCGCGCGCTGGCGCGGTGCCAGTCGAGCGCTTCGTCCGGGGCGGCGAAGCCGGCCGCGCGTGCGATCGGCGCGAGCTCATCCCATCGTGCGAACGGCGCCACGTCGTGGCTCGCTGCACCGGCATCCTGCGCGAGGCTGACGAACTTCAGCCCGTGCCAGCCGAAGCGGCGGCGGATCAGCCCGGTGCGGAACTTGAGCGCCTGCACGCGGTGCGCGGGCATGACCACGTCGGTGCGGGTGAGCAGGCCGCGGCGGCGGCGGAAGCCCTTGGCGGTTCGTTCGAGTACGAAGCCCCAGTCGCGCAGCGTCGTGCGGATGAGCCCGGTGGCCACGCCGACGACGAGCAGCGACCCGACGGCGACGATCCCGCCGACGACTTGCGCGGCGGCTCCGAGATCCGCCAGCCAGGCGCCCGGCCCGGCGAGCCGAGCCTGCCATTCGTCGAAGTCCCAAGGATCGAACGAAAGAAGGAAATCGAACTGCTGCACGGCGCCCGCCGCGACCGCGACGACCGCGAGCGAGAATTCGAACAAGCCGAAGGTGACGAGACGGCGCGGTCCCATCGTGAAGAGCACTTCGGCGGCAGGCTCCGCGGCAGGCGCTTCCGGTGCGTCGGGCAATGCGGACGGCGGTGCGCCGTCCTTGCGCGCGCGAACGACTTCGCGCAGCCGCTCGCCCTCGGCTTCGCGCAGGAAGGCGAGCTTAAGCTCGTCCTTGCCGCCCGCGCCGGTCTCGAAGCGCACCTCGACCAGCCCGAAGATCCGCGCCAGCGGGCCCTGCTCGAGGCTGACGTCCTGGATCCGTTCGTAAGGGACCGAGCGCGCCGCACGGCTGAGCACGCCGCTTTCCACGCGGATGTCCTCTTCTCCGATGCGATAGGTGAACCGGCGCCACTGGAGCCAGGCGAAGAAGCCCGAAGCGGCGATTGCGAGGCCCGCCAGGGGCACGATCGCAAGCATCCACGGCCCCTCGTCGCGCAGAACGAAGACCATCGCGATCAGCGCTGGGACGAGCTGGCGCAGGCTGCCGATGGCGCGCACGACCAGCCCGACCGGTTCGGTCCGGCGCTCCTCGGCTTCGGGCGATGCCTCGATCTGCGCGACCGGCTCGGTCACATCGTGTCGCGGCGGATCTGCGCGCGGATCGTCTCACGCATCTCGCGCGCCTCGGCGTCGGCGATGCCGGGGAGCGAGACCGAGGCATTGTGGTTGCCCGCTGTGTGCAGCGTCAGCGTAGCGAGGCCGTAGGCACGCTCGATCGGGCCCTGGTTCACGTCGATATGCTGCACGCGTCCGAAGGGTACCACGGTGTCGGAGCGGAACAGCAGCCCGCGCACCACGCGCAGCCGGTCCTCGCCCATAACGTATCCGCGCGCAGCATAGCGCCGCAGCGGCACGCGGATCACGATGAAGACGGCGGCGAGCAGCACCGGCACGGCAAAGGCGCCGGTGGGGAGCAGGTCCGCCACTTCGAGCGCGAGCGAGCCGATCACGAATGGCGCGGTCGCGATCACCGTGGCGACGCGCAGAACCTTGATGTGGTTGGGGTGCAGCGCGGTCAGCGGTTCGCTCGGATCCATGGTGGATTAGATGGATAAGACGGTGGCCGGGGGCAAGAAGAGTTTTTTGTCTTCCGCAGGCGCATCCGCGAAGAGTCGTTTGTTTGCGCAAGCGCATCCGCGCTCGCGATATCCTCGGGCCTGTCGGCCCTGCGGGCGCACGGTCGCGCTTGCGGGCTGCTGGTCGCAGCCCGAGCCATTCCAAGTCATTGCAGTCGGGCGAAATCCGGGTTCGCGACCAGCGAACCGCAAGGCCGACCGGCCGCCCGCAGGCGCCCCATAGCGAAGCGGAGGGGACAGCGCCGAGGACGCACGGGCGGATGCGCGGGCGGAAATAAGGAATCTGCGGATGCGAACGCCGGCGCCTGAGGCGAACAAAAACCATTCTTGCCTCCGGCAAGAATGGTGCTGCTGGGGAGGATTGAACTCCCGACCTCACCCTTACCAAGGGTGCGCTCTACCACTGAGCTACAGCAGCGTCCGAAGAAGCGGGCGCGCTATTGGCGCACGCTTGGGCAAAGTCAAGCCGAGCTTGAGCCTTTCGCATGATAAGGGCAAGGCGTTGCGCATGGGTGAAGCCGACAACAAGAATATGTCGCGCGAGGAGCGGCTCGCAGCCAAGCTGCGCGAGAACCTGCGACGGCGCAAAGCGCAATCGCGCGACCTGCGCGCGGGCGAATCGGGCGAGACCGGGCTTTCCAAGCCGGATTTGAAAAGCTAACCGCACTTGCTCCCGAACGAATGCCGGAACCGACAAAGGAGCGCCCCTTGCCCACCCTGATCCTCGTGCGCCACGGCCAGAGCCAGTGGAACCTGGAGAACCGCTTCACCGGCTGGTGGGACGTCGACCTGACCGAACAGGGGGTGGCCGAGGCGATCGCGGCGGGCGAATTGCTGGCGCAGTCGGGCATCCTCCCCACCCGCGCCTTCACCTCACTCCAGCTGCGCGCGATCAAGACGCTGCACCTCGCGCTCGAGGCCTGTGGGCGGCTGTGGATTCCGGAGACCAAGGACTGGCGGCTCAACGAGCGGCACTACGGCGGGCTGACCGGGCTGAACAAGCAGGAAACACGCGACAAACACGGCGCCGAACAGGTTCATGTGTGGCGCCGCAGCTTCGACGTGCCGCCACCCGTGATGGACGCGGGCAGCGACTACGATCTCTCCGCCGATCCGCGCTACGCCGGGATCGATGTGCCGCAGACCGAGAGCCTCAAGCTCACCATCGAGCGCGTGCTGCCGTATTGGCAGAGCGAGATCCTGCCGGTGCTGGCGAGCGGTGAGACGGTGATCATTTCGGCCCACGGCAATTCGCTGCGCGCGCTGGTGAAACACCTGTCGAACATCTCCGACGAGGAGATTACCGGGCTCGAAATCCCGACCGGCGAACCGATCGTCTACGACTTCGACGACACGATGACGCCCGGCGAGCGCCACTACCTGAAGGACCGCTGAGATGAGCGAAGGGGGCAAAGCCGGTTCGGGGCCGAAGGTCGCCATCGTCATGGGCAGCCAGTCCGACTGGCCGACGATGCAGTGCGCGGCAGAGGTCCTCGACGAACTCGGGGTCGCCTACGAGGCGCGGATCGTCTCGGCGCACCGGACGCCCGACCGGATGTACCAATTCGGCAAGAGCGCGGCGGCGGACGGCTTCCAGGTGATCGTCGCAGGCGCGGGGGGCGCGGCACACCTGCCGGGCATGCTCAGCGCGCTGACGCACCTGCCGGTGCTCGGCGTTCCGGTCGAATCGAAGGCGCTTTCGGGGCAGGACAGCCTGCTCTCGATCGTGCAGATGCCGGCCGGAGTGCCGACCGGCACGCTGGCGATCGGCAAGGCGGGCGCGACCAACGCGGGCCTGCTCGCCGCCGCGATCCTGGCGCTGGGCGACGAGGACCTCTCGCGCCGCCTGCAGGCGTGGCGCGCCGCACGCAGCGCCGCGGTCAAGGAACGGCCCGAAGACGCATGATCGCACCGGGTGGAACCATCGGCATCCTGGGCGGCGGCCAGCTCGGCCGGATGATCGCCATGGCGGCGGCGCAGCTGGGCTATCGCTGCCACATCTACGCGCCCGGTCGCGAGAGCGTGGCAGCCGAAGTCAGCGCTGAGTTCACTTGCGCGCCGTGGGCCGATGCCAATGCGCTCAGCGCGTTCGCCGCCGCGTGCGACGTGGTGACGTGGGAATTCGAGAACGTGCCGGTCGGCCCGCTATCGGCGATCGAGCCGCTGCTCGCGCCGCATCCGCGCGCGCTCGAAACCGCGCAGGACCGGCTGAAGGAAAAGCGCTTCGTCGAAGGACTGGGCGGCACGCCCGCGGCCTATGCCCCGGTCGACACCGCGGACGAGCTTGCCGCCGCAGTCGACCGGATCGGCGCGCCAGGCATCCTCAAGACGCGGCGCGACGGCTACGACGGCAAGGGCCAGTGGCGCATCCAGTCTGCGCGCGACGCCGAGGCGATCCGCCTGCCCGACGCGGCGACGATCTACGAGGGGTTCGTCGAGTTCGGCGCGGAGTTCTCGGTCATCCTCGTGCGCGGACGCGATGGCGAGGTGCGCTTCTGGGACAGCGCCGAGAACGCCCACGTCGGCGGCATTCTCGCGACCTCGACCCTGCCCGCGAGCGCGATCGTGACCGAGCAGGTGCCCGCCGCGCGCGAGCTCGCCGCGCAAGTGGCCGAGGCGCTGGGGTACGTCGGGGTGATGACCTGCGAGTTCTTCGCCACCCGCGAAGGCCCGGTGTTCAACGAGATGGCCCCTCGGGTCCACAACTCGGGCCACTGGACTATCGAGGGCGCGGCGACGAGCCAGTTCGAGAACCACGTGCGCGCGATCTGCGGGCTTCCGC
>CAMPGP010000177.1 GCA_946885545.1 uncultured Altererythrobacter sp. | reverse complement strand
CTGCGACATCTTGCTCCCAAAGCAAGCGCGCTACCGGGCTGCGCCACTCCCCGACCTGATCCGGTCGACCGGTTGCCATCTCGGTATACGGTGGGCCCGGCAGGACTCGAACCCGCGACCTAGCCGTTATGAGCGGCCAGCTCTAACCAACTGAGCTACAGGCCCTCCGCGATACCGTGCGGCGCGCGCGGACTAGACCGCGGCGAAGCCGCGTGCAAGCGGCACGCGTCAGGCGATCACCGATCGCATGATGTCGGCCACGCTCGTCGGCCTCACGCCGTGCTGCCCGAGATAGGCGAATACCGCCCGAAACCAGTCGTAGAGCGCGTCGAGATCGGCGTCGGTTTCGACGTAGGGCGTATGGCCGAGCGCAAGCGACGGACTGTGAAACGAGAGCACGATCAGCGGCAACTCGTCATCGAGCGCCATGTCGAGCGCGCGAATCGCCTCGTCGATGTTCGTACCTTCGGGCGTCAACGGGATACGCTCGAGCAAGCCGAGCTTCGCGGCAAGCCCGCCGAGCGCGGGCATGCGCGATAGGAGCGGATGGAGCAGGCGTCCCTGGCGGCGCAGCATGCCCCAGTAAACCGTGGTCAGGGGCAGCTCGAGCACCGACATCGCCCCGTCGAGCCAGAAGGGTTCGAGCGGATAGCCCGAGAAGTCGGGGCCATGCCCGGCGCGATAATCGAAGTTGGACCGGAACGAGGTGTCGATCGCCACCCCGGCTTCGCGCAGCAGGTCGGTCGTCGCCGGTCCGAAGCCGTAGCGGCCGGCGCGATAGATCTGCGGATTGGCGCCGAAGTTCTCCGCGATCGCATCGCGCAAGCGAAGGAATTTCGCGCGTTCGAGATCGGGCGGCAGGCTGCCGGCGTAGGAGTTGGGCACGCTCACCTCCTCCTCGAACGGCGGATTTACCCACGGGTGGAGCTGGATGCCGATCTCGGCCGTGCCGCGCGCGATCGGACCGGCGAGAATGTCCTTCGCCAGAACCGAATTCGCCACCGGCCAGTCGACCAGATAGCACGGCACGATCTCCTGCGCCTCGCAGAAGGCCTGGAAGTTCCGCAGCCGCGGCAGGTGGGTGAGGCCGTGCCGGTCGCGGGTGAACGGCCCGTTCCAGTCGAACTCTTCCTCGGTGTCCACGGTCAGGAGCACGCGGCGGCCGAACTCGGGCGCGAACCGCGCTCGCGGTCCGGCAGGCGGCAGGGTTGGGTCGGACTGGTTCAAGCGCAACGCTCTCCGGCGGGAGGGCCGCTAGGGCAGGCGCGCTTGCGGTTGCCGCCTTTCATCGCGGGGCTCCGGCGAGCTAGGATCGCGCCTCGCGGCGGTCAATAGCGGCAGGTCGAGACGCAGAGTGTCGTCCACATGTTCGAACGCGCCGCCTATCGCGCGGGCCTCCGCGCGAACCAACCGCAATGCGAAGCCGGTGCCGAACATCCCTGCGCTGAGCGGCCCTTGCGCGGGGCGCGGTGCCGCGACGAAGACGTCGCTCTCGTCCGCGAGCGAGGAGGGGAGAGTGCACTCCATGCGCATCGCTCCGCCCGCCGCGCGCAGCGTGATGTACAAGGTTTCCCCGGCGCCCAGCGCAGTCGCCAAGGTGGCGAGGAGACGCCATGCGAGCGCCTCTCCCTCGCGCAAGGAGAGCGGCACGACGACCGGTGAGTCCGGCAGGTCGAGCTCGATCGCCGACATCCGCGGGGCGAGCACGCCCTCGAGCTGCTTTGCCAGTCCTCGGCACAGCAGCGCAAAGTCGCAATCGCCTTCGAGCGGTTCGAGCGCGCCGGTCTCGAGCCGGGCGAGCCGATCGAGTTCGTCGAACCCGGCGAGCATGCGCGCGCTGTCGCCCGCGATATTCGCCGCCAGGGCGCGATACTCGTGCGGAACGGGGCCGAACACCTGCTGCTGAATGACCTCGGCGAAGCCCTGGATCGCGTTCACCGGGGTGCGCAGTTCGTGAAGCACCTGGCGGATGCGGTCCGCCTCCGGGTGCGCGGAATTCTCCTCCGCAGCGGCGCGCGCGGCGGGCGGGCGGCGGAACTTGCCGGCCATGCCGTAGAACCGGCCGCCCGGGACCGTGAAGCGGGGCGCTGCGTCGACGATCCACTCGCCCGCGATCTGCGGTGCGCCGCGCAGGGTCACGGGTGTCTCGATGATCCGGCGCCAGGCCTTGATCGCGGCACGCACGTTGTCGCTCGCGAGGACCGTGCCGACGACCATCGGTGCAACGTGCGGCTCCGCCCAGTCGATTCGCCCGTCGATATCGGTGGTGAACGCGAACCCCACCAACGCCGGGCGCGCGGCGTCCTCGGCGTCGTCGAGCGGAAGGCGGGGCGAAGCTTCGCCCGAACCGCCCTCGGCGCGCGCGCGCTGAAACGCCTCGATGCGCTTCACCAGCGCGCCGATCGCGCTTTCCTCCTCGACCGAAGGGGCCGGCTCCTCGATCGTCTCGTCGAGGTCGTTGGCTGGGACGGTCAGTTCCAGCGGTTCGCGCTCGCGCGGGGCATCCTGCGCGGCGATGCCCGGATCGGGCAGGCCACGGTCATGGATACCGAGCCGTTCGAGAAGGCGGATCGCACGCGGGGGCAGGCTGGGGCGAAGCCGCAGGAAGCCGCGCGCGCGAACCGGCAGGCGCGGGATCAGCGCTTCCCAATCCTCTTCCGCGAGATCGGCACGCGCGAGCGCCGCTGCCGCTACCTCCGGCTCGTCCTCGGCGAGATGCGCCGCCAGCTCGGGATTGCGGAAGTGCCAGCCCGAATCGCGAATCATCGCCGCCCGGTCGCGCGGGGGAATCGATTCGCCGAGCGCGCCGAGCCGCAGCCACGCCGACGACAGAAGCTTGCCCTCGTGCGCACCGCGGCGCGCGCCGAGCAGGTCGAGCAATTGCCTGAACTGCGTGCGCGCGGCACGCCCGCCGCTCGTGCGGTGGCGCAGCACTGTGGCAAGGCGATCGTCGAACTGCATCGGTCTCCGGCAGGCATAGGGGTCCGGTCTCGATCCGGAAACGAGTAATGTTACCAATTTCCGGCGTCCGTGGCAGCGCACTTCGTGGTGCGTTGCAAAGCGGGACAATTGCTGGCACAGATAATAAAATTAGCCAACTGGCAGTGGTGGGGCCGGTTTAGTTTCATAGAGGCCGTGCTGGAGCGTGCGGCGTTCGAGGGGGCGCCCGCAATGGCGAATCTGGACGAAATCGATCGGCGCCTGCTCGCCGAACTGCAGGACGAGGGCCGCGTTACCAACGTCGAGCTCGCGCATCGCGTGGGGCTGACGGCCCCGCCGTGCCTGCGCCGCGTTCGCGCGCTCGAGGAAGAAGGGGTGATCAAGGGCTACCATGCGGAGCTCGACGCCTCGAAGCTCGGCTTCGCGATCACCGTGTTCGCGATGGTCAGCCTCAAGAGCCAGGCCGAGGATTCGCTGCGCGAGTTCGAAGCGCACATGCGCGACCTCCCCGAAGTGCGCGAAGTCCACATGCTCAATGGCGAGATCGACTTCATCCTCAAGATCGTCAGCCGCGACCTCCAGAGCTTCCAGGAATTTCTCACCAGCAAGCTCACCCCCGCGCCGAACGTCGCGAGCGTAAAAACCTCGCTGACGATCCGGACCGCGAAGCACGAACCGGGCGTGCCGCTGGAGTAGCGGCAGCGCTAGGCAACCAGCAGCAGTTCGAATCTTTCGCAGGCAATTTCAAGATTCGCGTCGACCACATGGCCGCTGTCGGTGAGCACACGCTTGTAATATGCATCGTGGACAGTTCGCCACCATTCGAGCGTGCAGTCGCCCTCACCCTCTTCCCGCGCGAAATCTTCGTCAACCTCATAGAAACGCCTGATTTCAACCGACGTCGTTCGGATTACGGCCTTGGCCTCTCCAGTCCAATCGGTCACGATTGCGTAGGCGCCAACATGCGGAACGGGCTCGCCGTCCAATTCCAACTCGGCGAGTGAGGTCGCGGTCGCGCGCTTCTTGCCGATGGCGACCAGAAGGGCGCAGATATCTGCGTCCCTTTGATTATCGCAGAAGTGAAAGCTGGTTGGAACGGTAGCAGGCGCTGCAGGATCGCTCGCTCGATAGCGATCCCAGAGGCGAACTATGGACGGGTCCACTGGCATCACGTCGTCAGGCAGTCCGCCGCTCAGCCCTCCCGCTGCTTCAGCCATTCCTCGAGCCACTTGATCGAGTAGTCGCCGCTCAGCACGTCGGGTTGCTGGATCAGTTCCTGGTGCAGCGGGATCGAGGTCTTCACGCCCTCGACGACCATCTCCTCCAGCGCGCGGCGCAAGCGCATCATGCAGCGTTCGCGGTTGCGGCCGTAGACGATCAGCTTGGCGATCATCGAATCGTAGTAGGGCGGGATCGAATAACCGGCGTAGAGCCCGCTATCGACGCGCACGTGCATCCCGCCCGCGGCGTGGTAGTAGTTCACCTTGCCCGGCGAGGGGGCGAAGGTGAACGGGTCCTCCGCATTGATCCGGCACTCGATCGCGTGACCGGTGAAGGTGATGTCTGCCTGCTTGCACGACAGGTCCTTGCCGTCGGCGATGCGGATCTGTTCGCGCACCAGGTCGATGCCGGTGATCATTTCGGTCACCGGATGTTCGACCTGCAGCCGGGTGTTCATCTCGATGAAGTAGAACTCGCCGTTTTCCCAAAGGAACTCGATCGTGCCCGCGCCGCGATAGGCCATGTCAGCCATCGCCTTCGCGCAGATCCCACCCATGCGGTCGCGCTCTTCGGGTGTGATCACGGGGGAGGGCGCTTCCTCGAGCACCTTCTGGTGGCGGCGCTGGAGCG
>CAMPGP010000176.1 GCA_946885545.1 uncultured Altererythrobacter sp. | reverse complement strand
CATGCGCACTGTTCGCCTGGGTTCGGCCCGTGCCGCGGCGGAGGAGATCGGCCTGAGCCCCTCGGCGCTCTCGCGGCGGATCGGCAATCTCGAGGAATTCGTCGGCAAGAAGCTGTTCACCCGAGCGCGCCAGTCGATGCAGCTGACCGACGAGGGACACCATTTCTACGAGGCCGTCAGCCCGCATTTCGAAGCGCTTGCGCGCGCGGTGGAGGGGCAGTCGGAGAACCTCTCCCTGCTGCGGCTGCACCTCGGGGTCTTGCCGCTCTTCGGCAGCCAGCGCCTGTTCCCCCGCCTTTCCGAGTTGCGCGAGCTGCATCCGCGGCTCCACATCGACATCGACACCGGGCCGCATCTCGAATCGCGCGTCGGGGACACACTGGACGCCGCGATCATCCTTTCGCGCGGGCCCGACCGGTCGCTTCACGCCGTGCGGCTCGACTATAACAAGGTTCACGCGATCTGCCGCGAGGATCTCGCCCGACAGCTCGGCCCGAAGCCCGACATCGGACTTCTTTCAAAGCAGACCTTCCTGATCCACAACGAACTGCCCGCCAGCTTCGAGGCATGGAAGCGTGCGCTCGGGCTCGACGACCTCGAGCCCGCGGCGATCGATCACTACGATTCGGGTCAGTTGATCCTCGAGGCCGCGGCGCAGGGCCTTGGCATCGCGATCATGCACGACGACCACTTCCGCCGCGCGGGCGATCGACGGCTGGCAGAGCTCTACGACGTCGAGGTCGAGAGCCCCTACAGCTACTGGTTCGTCTGCAAGCCCACCGCGCTGGAGGAACGGCCGGTGCGGCTGTTCCACGACTGGCTGGTGAAGGCCGGGCTTTAGGCGACCGTCGCTTTGACGATCTTGCCCGGTTCGCGCGGCGGCTCGCCCTTGGGCAGCGCGTCGATGTGTTCCATGCCGCTCTCGACCTGGCCCCAGACGGTGTACTGTCCGTCGAGGAAGTGCGCGTCGTCGAAGCAGATGAAGAACTGGCTGTTGGCGCTGTCGGGCACCTGGGTGCGCGCCATCGAGCAAGTCCCGCGAACGTGCGGTTCGGAATTGAACTCGGCCTTGAGGTCGGGCTTGTCGCTGCCACTCATGCCCGTGCCGGTCGGATCGCCGCCCTGTGCCATGAAGCCGGGAATCACACGGTGGAAGACCACGCCGTCGTAGAAGCCGTCCTTCGCGAGCTCGGTGATCCGCTCGACGTGGCCGGGCGCAAGGTCGGGACGCAGCTTGATCACGACGTCGCCACCCTCCCCGTTGCCGGTGTCGAGGGTGAAGGTGAGGGTCTGGTCGGCCATGCGAATTCGTCTCCAGTTTGGAATGCCGCGTCGATATAGGCGCTGACGGCGCAAAGTCACCCCGCCGCGCGCTTGCTTTTGCGCGTTCGCCCCGTAGAGCGGGCGCATGGCGGACGACGCGAACAGGGACGAAGCGCTTCTGGCCGATCCGCCGCTTGCGAGTGGCGGCGCGGAGGATGTCGCACGCCCCGACGACCGTATCGACGACGAGCGCCACGACGAGGAAAACCGCCTGAAGCCGGACTACGTCCGCGCCGTGCGCGAGGCCTTGGACGGCGGCGACAAGGGCGCGGTCTACGACCTGGTCGAACCGCTCCACCCGGCCGACATCGCCGACCTGCTCGAACTGCTCGAGCGCGACGAGCGCCACGAACTCGCGGCCGCGATTACCGACCTGATGAGTTCGGACGTGATCGCCGAGCTCAACGACCACGTCCGCGAGGACATGATGGAGGCGCTGCCCGCGGCCTCGGTCGCGGCGATCGCCGAACAGCTCGAGACCGACGACGCAGTCCAGCTGATCGAGGATCTCCAGCCGGCCGACCAGCGCGCCGTGCTCGACGCGCTCGATGCCGAGGACCGCGCCGCGATCGAGAGCGCGCTCGCCTACCCGGAAGAGACCGCCGGGCGCCTGATGAGCCGCGATTTCGTGGCCGTGCCCGAGCACATGACGGTGGGCGACCTGATCGACTTCCTGCGCGACGAAGGCGACCTGACCAACGATTTCTGGGAAGTGTTCGTGGTCGACCACGCGCATCACCCGGTCGGCAGCTGCGCGCTCAGCTGGATTCTGCGCACCCCGCGCAACGTCGCGCTGACCGACGTGATGAAGCGCGACCAGACCTTGATCCCGGTCACGATGGACCAGGAAGAGGTCGCGCTGATGTTCCAGAAATACGCGCTGATCTCGGCCGCGGTGGTCGACGAGAGCGGGCGGCTCGTCGGCCAGATGACGGTCGACGACGTGGTCCACATCATCTCCGAGGAAGCGGGCGAGGACGTGCTGCTGCTTTCCGGCGCGGGCGACGGCGACATCAACGAGCCGATCCGCGACGCCTATGCCGCGCGCGTGCGCTGGCTGATCGCCAACCTCGGCACCGCACTGGTCGCCAGCTTCATCATCGCCATGTTCGGAGGCGCGATCGAGCAGCTCGTCGCGCTCGCGGTGCTGATGCCGATTGTGGCCAGCATCGGCGGCAACGCCGGCACCCAGACGATGGCGGTGGCGGTCCGCGCGATTGCGATGAACCAGTTGACCCAGGCCAACACCGGCCGCATCCTGTGGCGCGAAATCCGTGTGGCGCTGCTCAATGGCGCGACCGTGGCGGTGCTGATCGGCATCGCGACCGCGTTGGTCTTCACTCCGATGCTCGGCGGGGTCATTGCTGCAGCAATGGTGATCAACATCGCGATCGCCGGCCTCGCAGGCGTGCTCGTCCCGGTCATCTTCGAACGGCTGAAGCAGGACCCGGCGGTGGCGAGCAGCGTGTTCGTGACCATGATCACCGATTCGATGGGCTTCTTCGCCTTTCTCGGACTGGCGGTCTGGAGCGGCGTCGTCTGACCTCACGACCGGAGACATGGACCGGTTGTTACACTGTCCTAAGGCAAAAAAATCCGCCTTGGGCGCGTGGGGTTCGCCGGAGGTTTGGCACACGAGGAAAGCGGGCGAAACGGTGCGCATCGGCGAACCATGCGCGCGCCGATGGCATGTAGGAAAATGAAAAGCGCGTTCTCAATTCTCGCCGCGATCCCTATTTGACGCTCTATGCCGCTCCACATGACAAAGATCGCGTTCCGCAGCGAAAGCGTCGACAGCTTGCGCGCCTGGCTCGAGAGCCACGACGATCGCGCGCGGTTGACGACCAAGTACCGCCCGACGCGCTTCGCCGAGATGGAGGGCGGCTCGCTCTACTGGATCCACCAGCACGCAATCGTGGGACGTAGCTCGATCCTGGGCTTCGAGCAGGCGCCCGACGGCCGGTGGTGGATCAACCTCGCCCCCGAACTGATCGGCGTCCACCCACGCCCCAAGCGCGCCCACCAGGGCTGGCGCTATCTCAAGGACAAGGACAAGCCCGCCGATCTCGGCGATGGTGAAGACATCGGCGATGTCCTGCCCGGCAAATTGATGGGCAAGCTCAACCGGCTGGGATTGGTCTAGGCTCCGCGCCGTCGAGCAAGTGGGAGCATCCCAGCGCGCTGGCATCCTCCCCGTCCGACAGGGCGGCGAGGGTGCGCCAGCCGATCGCGCGCAGCCGCGCGGCGGCTTCGCGATCGTGCCCCAGCGGGAGAAACAGCGTCTGGCGCCCTATCTCGCCCCGGCCCGCTTCCGCCAGCGCGTCGAGGTAAAGCGAGAAACCGGTGGCGCATTCGTCCGTGCCGCTGATGCAGTACGTGCCGCCGCGACCGACCGCGCCGCGCGACCCGGCGGCATAGAGCGTGAAACCGAACCACGACTGGTATTCGAACCCGTGCCGCTCGGTCGGATCGAGCGTGCGCCGGACTCCCGAGGGCACGCGCGCGGCGACGCGGCGCAGGCCGTCGATCCGGCTCGCCAGCGCGCCGCGGTGATCGATCGCATCGAGCCGGGCGACGGCATCCTCGAATTCGCCTGCGGCATAGAGCAGCGGTACGTAGGCCTCGCCACCCGCATCCCTGAGCGCGGCGGCATCCTTCATGTCGAGTTCGCGCCGGACCGCCTCGATCCGCTCTCGGGCGACCGGAAGCGCGCCGTTCGCCAGCGTATCGACAAGATCGGGCATAGTGAAATCGACCGATATGCCGCGTGCACCCGCCGCCTCGAGAGCCTCGACCGCCAGCGCGACGATTTCTCCCGCGGCCTCGGCCCCGTCGCTGCCCACGAGTTCCGCACCGAGCTGGAGTCTTTGCCGCGCGGGGTCGAGCTGGTCGGCGCGGATGGTCACCACTTCGCCCGCGTAGCTGAGACGCAAAGGTCGCGGCGCGGCGGCGAGGCCGGTCGCGGCGATCCGTCCGATCTGCGGCGTCATGTCCGAACGCAGCGCCAGCGTGCGCAGGCTCGCAGGATCGACGAAGCGGAACATGCGCCGCGTCTGCACCCCTGCCATGCGCCCGGCGAGCGAGCGCTCGAATTCCACCAGCGGCGGACGGACACGGTCGTATCCATGGCTGTCGAGCACGTCGAGCGCGCTACGCATCGCCGCGGTCAGCGCAGCGGCTTCTCCGGGCAGGCGGTCTTCGAGGCCTTCGGGCAGGAGATCGTCGGGGTCGGTCATACCGCGGCGTCCCCTGCCCGATGGACGATCAAAACGCCAGCGGCTTGACCACCTTCACGCCCT
Organism: uncultured Altererythrobacter sp.; assembly: GCA_946885545.1. Next base: position 191 of record CAMPGP010000176.1, on the reverse strand, counting down.
CGAGCGCACAGGCCTGCCTTACCACGTCGTCGGGGATCGGCTGGTCGACCGAGAGCAGCAGCACCGCTTCCCCGCCCGCGTCGCGGCGGCCGAGGTGGAAAGTGCCGATGTTGATCCCGTTCTGCCCCAGCAGCGTGCCGATGCGGCCGATGAAGCCCGGCGCGTCCTCGTTGACGATGTAGAGCATGTCG
>CAMPGP010000175.1 GCA_946885545.1 uncultured Altererythrobacter sp. | reverse complement strand
ACCTGCGGTCGAGGGAAGGCGACGATCTCGAGCGGCTTGGCGACCGGGCGCAGGATCGCGGCGATTTCCTCCGCGACAGCTTCCTTGAGTTCGCGCTCGCTGATTTCCAGCCCGAAGCGCTTGTCGGACAGGTGCTTGCGGATTCGCGCCGCGGCCGCCGGGCCAAGGTCGGACAGGATAAGCGCATCTTCGACGTCGTCGAGCGTCGCATCGTCGAGCTTCGCGGTACCGACCGCGCTGCCGAGGTTGGTCGAGAGCCGTTCGGAGGTCTTCCGGAAGCCGCCGAAGAGCCGTTCGCTCCAGCTGGTCTCGCTCATGAGAGCAGGCCTTTCTCGTGGCGAGTGGGAATTATCGGGACGATCGCCCCGCGCGGCGTGCCGTCGGGCAGCGCGACCCGCGCGAACGAGGGCCCATAGCCGGTGCCGTCCGCCTCCGCGAGCACCAACTGTTCGGTGCCGAGGAGACTTTCCAGCCAGCGATCGCGCACGCGCGCGACTTCCGCGCGGAGTTCGGCCGCGCGTTCCCTGATCGCTTGGCGGGCGACCTGCGGCATGCGTGCCGCAGGCGTGCCGGAGCGGGCCGAATAGGGAAAGACGTGCCCGTGCACGATCTCAAGCTCGCGCACGATCGAGAGGCTGTCGGCATGGGCCGCGTCGTCCTCGGTCGGGAAGCCCGCGATGAGATCGGCGCCCACCGCGATTTCGGGCCGCGTCGCCTTCAGCCGGCGGACCATATCGACAGCGTCGGCGCGCAGGTGGCGCCGCTTCATGCGCTTGAGCATCAGGTCGTTGCCGTGCTGGAGCGAAAGATGGAGGTGCGGCATCACGCGCGGCTCGTGGGCGAGGAGTTCGAGCAGCAGGGGATCGATCTCGATTCCGTCGAGCGACGACATTCGCAGTCGGGCAAGGCCGGGAAAGGCGTCGAGGATCGCGCGCACCAGATGCCCGAGCGGAGGACTGCCGGGCAGGTCGTGGCCCCACGAGGTCACATCGACGCCGGTCAGCACCACCTCGCTCGCTCCGTGCATCGTTCCGCGGTCGATCTCGGCGAGGACCTGCGCGACGGTGAGTGAGCGGCTCGGCCCTCGGCCCTGCGGGATCACGCAGAAGGTGCAGGCATGGTCGCAGCCGTTCTGCACCGCGACGAAGGCACGCGTGTGGACCGCTTGGACTGGCTCCGCTCGTTCGGGCGCATTCCACGCGCGTGGATCCAGCTTGATCGCGTTGGGTACGAACCCGTCGACCTCCGGCATGGCAGCAAGGTCGTCGCGCTCGATCTCGGCCGCGCAGCCGGTTACGAGGAGGCGCGCGGCGGGACGCCTGCGACGTGCCTTGCGGATCGCCTGGCGCGTCGTGCGAACGGCCTCGGCGGTGACCGCGCAACTGTTGACCACCACGACGTCCGTCTCGCCCGCCAGCAACGCGCGGATGCGCTCGCTCTCGGCGAGATTGAGGCGGCAGCCGAGCGTGATCACTTCGGCTCCTGCGCTCATTCGAAATCGGCCCATTCGAAGCTGCCGCGAAACGATTCTGCCGCCGGGCCGGTCATCGTGATGCGCCCGTTCTCGGCATAACCGATCGTCAGCGTGCCGCCGGGCAGGCGCACTTCGACCTCGCGCTCGACCAGCCCGCGCCGCATGGCGGCCACCGCGGTAGCGCACGCGCCGGTACCGCAGGCGCGCGTCAGCCCCGCGCCGCGTTCCCACACGCGCAGTCGAATGCTTTCGCGGGATTCGACCGTGGCGACGTTGACGTTGATCCGCTCCGGAAACAGGGGGTCGTGCTCGATTTCGGGGCCGAGGGTTTCGAGCGCCACGACATCGCAATCCGCGACGAAGAACACGACGTGCGGATTGCCGATGTTGACGGCGGTCGGGTTCTCCAGCGGCTCCCACCCCACCGGAATGGCTGAAGTGTCCATCGCATAGGCGAGCGGAATTTCTTCCCAATCGAAGCGCGGCACCCCCATGTCCACGCTTGCACCGTCGCCGCTCGGTTCGACGTGGATCGCGCCGCCCGAAGTTTCGACCCTAGCCGGCGCGCCGTGGAGCAGCGCGATCGCGCGCGAGGCATTGCCGCAGGCCCCAACCTCGCCGCCGTCCATATTGAAGATGCGCATGCGGAAGTCTTCGGTGATCGAAGGTTCGAGCACGATCAACTGGTCGCAGCCGATCCCGGTGCGACGGTCGGCGAGCCGCGCGGCGATCGTGGGCGTAATGCGCGGGACCGCCTCCACGCGCGCGTCGAGCACGACGAAGTCGTTGCCGAGGCCATGCATCTTGGTGAAGTGAACGCGCATCGTCCGGCGCATCTATGCGCGGTGGGTGGGTACGTCCAGTGTCAGCCGCCCTGCCTGGTACTCGCGGAATGCGCGCTTTCGCCTGCCTGAGGCGCCGAGGGAGCCTCCGTCTGATTCAGGCGACCGAGTGCCCGGAGGCGACTGCGAACCTGCTCGATCGTCTCGGGACGGCCGTAGATGTAGCCCTGTCCCTTGAGCCGACCCAGATCGCGCAGGTTGGCGAGAATCTCGTCATCCTCGATCCCTTCGGCGGTGATCGGCATGCCGAGGCCCTCGCCGAGCGACACGATCGCATTGACGATCTTCGCTCCCTCGCCACCTCGTCCGATTTCGCTGATGAAGCTGCGGTCGATCTTGATCCGGTCGAACGGCAGCGATCGCAGCTGCGCGAGGCTGGAATAGCCGGTTCCGAAATCGTCGAGGCTTACCTTGATGCCCTGGTTCCTCAGGCTCACGATCATCGCGTGAACCAGGGCGATGTTCTCGTGCAGGCAGCTCTCGGTGATTTCGATTTCGAAACGCTGCGGCGGGAAATTTTGCTTTACCAGTAGCTTGAGCAGGCGCTGGGAGAACCACGGATCGTTCAGCTGGAGCGGGGAGATGTTGACCGAGAGTGTCAGCGCCGCGTCCCAGTCCCTCGCATCTTCCAGCGCGCGCTCGATCAGCTGCTCGGAGAGCTCCGCGATGACGCCGATGTCCTCGGCGATGGGAATGAACACGTCGGGCGACACCAGTCCCAGCTTGGGCGAATTCCACCGTGCGAGCATCTCGAACCCGGTGAGGTGGCCGCTCTCGAGATCGATCTGCTGTTCGTAATAGGGCACGAACTCGCCGTTCGCGAGGCCGGCCCTGATGCCCGCTTCGAGCGAATTGCGGAACCGCAACTCGTTCTCCATCTGCATCTCGAACCAGTAGTACCCGTTCTTGCCGCGCTTCTTGGCGTGGTACATCGCGATGTCCGCCCGGTGCATCAGCGCGAGTGCGTCGGTGTTGCCGTCGCCGTCTCCCATCGCGCACCGCGTGGAGGACAGCCCGACCGAAACCGTCACTTCAACGGCATGGCCCGGAACCTCGATCGGCGTCGCGATCTTGGCGATCATGCGCTGCACCAGGCGGTCGAGCTTGTCCGGGCTTCCGGCGTCGTAGGGCAGGGCGCAGGCGAATTCGTCGCCGCCGAGGCGCGCGACCAGAGCATCGCGCGGGACGGTCGACACGATCCGCTGGGCGGTTTCGCGCAGCACCTTGTCGCCTGCGGCATGACCGTTGAGGTCGTTGACCTGCTTGAAATTGTCGAGGTCGATCATGAGGAACGCCACCGCGCACTCGGTCTCGGCGCACAGCGCGATCAGGTCGTCCGTCGCGGGGGGCAGGCTACGGCGGTTGAGGCAGCCGGTCAGCGGATCGGTTTGCGAAAGCAGGTGCGCGCGCTCCTCGGCCGCCTTTCGCTCTCCGATCTCGCGCATGAGTTCGGAGTATCGGCGCCATCCGAAGATGATCAGCGCGATGTTGAGAAGGAGGGCATTGACCAGGAGCACGTCGGGTCCCTCGCCCGAACCCATCAGGTTGCGCGCGACCTGGGGCAGGACGGAACTGCCGGTTCCCACGAACATGATGATCGCCGCCGCCGCGATCCCTATGGCGACGAGATCGCGCTCGGTCTTGGTGCGCTTGTGCGGTGTGTCTTCGTTTATCGGCATAAAAGCGGCAACCCCCCAAGCCGCTCGGATCCCACCTGTCGTCGCATCGCTTATGCGCGGGCCCGATAAAGAAGAAGTTAACTAAGGCGGCGTCGGTGGCATCGATCGGCAAGCGACGCTATCGCCGCTTTCGCTTCGCCATAAATCAAGGAGACGAGCCACGTGCCGCGCTACTGGCTGATGAAATCCGAACCCGACGTATATGGATGGGACGACCTCGTGGCCGAGGGAGAAGGAACCTGGGACGGGGTGCGCAACCATCGCGCGAAGAACAACCTCGCCGCGATGAAGGTCGGCGACAAGGCCTTTTTCTACCATTCGAACATCGGGCTGGAGATCGTCGGCATCGTCGAAATCAGCGAAGCTGGCATTTCGGACCCCACCGATCCGGAAGGCAAGTGGGCTGCGGTGAGGGTCAAGCCTGTGAGCAAGCTGGCCCGACCGGTCACGCTGAAGGAGATAAAGGCCGAACCAACGCTCGAGGAAATGGAACTGGTCCGCCAGTCGCGACTGTCCGTGTCCGAAGTGCGATCGCCGGAATGGAAGAAAATTCTTTCAATGGCAGAGGGTTAGCCGGGAACGTTCTGGCCTGTGCAGGCATTGATCCTGCAAGACGGCGCGCAATCCAGCCGCCGCCAGTCAGGAGAACTCCCATGGGCGAACTGAAGGACAAGGCAAAGGGCCTCGGCAACGAAGTGGCCGGCAACGCCAAGCAGGCCGCCGCCGAAGTGACCGGCAATCCGCGCCTCGACGCCGAAGGCAAGGCGCAGGAGCGCAAGGGCGAAGCCCAGAATTTCAAGGGCGAAATCAAGGGTGAGCTCGGCGACAAGGTCTGACGCGTACACTTTCGGGCTCGAGCAGCTCGGTGGAGAGGGTCGCCAGC
>CAMPGP010000174.1 GCA_946885545.1 uncultured Altererythrobacter sp. | reverse complement strand
GGCGCAGCCCGGATCGCTACGGGATCTACCTGTTCGCCAGCGAAACCGAGGTCCGCGCCCTGTCGCCCGACTTCAAGGGGCTCGCCGCGCTCGGAGACGACCAGTTCATCTGCACCGCACCCGGTGATCGCACCGATGTGGTCAGCCGCGTCTTTGTCCCCGGCGCGGGCGTCGACGAAGACAGCGTCACGGGCTCGGCCCACGCCGCGCTGACGCCGTTCTGGGCCGCGCGGCTCGGGCGCGAGCGGTTCACCGCGCACCAGGCCTCAGCGCGGGGCGGCGACCTCGTCTGCCGGCTAGAGGCCGACAGGGCGTGGCTCGGCGGCCACTGCGTGACCGTGGTCGAAGGAACGTTCTACATCGCCGGGTAGAGCGCGGCGATCTTGGCGATCTCGTCGACGAGCGCCTGCCGATCGGCGTTGTCGGTCTTGCCAAGGCGCACGATGGTCAGCTTCTGCGCCGGGGAGACGATGACGTACTGCCCGAGATGGCCGACGAGGGCGAAGGCGCTGCCCGGCCCCTGCTCGGGATAGAGCACGACGCGCTCTTCGCCGGAATCGCGGTTGAGCCAGATGTGCGCGCCATAATCAGGGGCCCGCGGGCTCGGGCTGGTCATGAACTCGACCCAGCTTCGCGGTACCAGCTGGGTCCCGTCGACCGAGCCCTTGTGGCGCAGCATTTCGCCGAGCTTTGCCCAGTCGCGCGCGGTCGCCCAGATCATCGACCCGCCCATCATCGTGCCCGCGGCGTCGAACTCGGCGAAGAACGACGGCGCCCGAAGCGGGCCCGACAGGCGCGAGGCGAGGAAGTCGGCCATCGCCCGCCGCCGCTCCTCAGCGGACCCCTCGGGCGCCAGCACCCGCGCGGCGATGTCGGCGAGGATCGTGCTGGTCGCGGTCGAGTACTGGTGCATCGCGCCCGCCTCGTGCTCGAGCGGCTGGGCCTCGGCCCAGGCGGCCATGTCGTCGCGGCCGTCGAGGAACATCATCCGCACCTCGGGAGAGGAATAGACGGGATCGGCCATCTCCTGATGACGCAGGCCCGAACGCATCTGCAGCAAATGGCGCAAGGTGATTGCGCCGCGCGGATCGCCGGCGCGCTGCCAGGCCGGGATCGGCGGCGAGGAGTCGAGCTCGAGCCTCCCTTCGGACACCAGCGCGCCGATCAGCAAGGCGGTCACCGTCTTCGACATCGACCAGCCGACAAACGGCGTCTGCGCCCCGTACCCCTCGCCATAGCGCTCGGCGACAATCTCGCCCCCGTGCACCACGAGGGCCGCGCGCGTTTCGCCGATGCCTTCTGCCGTGAAGAGGTTGTCAATGGCGCGGGCGAGCTTCTCGCGCTCGGTCCCGGGATTCTCGGTCACTGCGGCAAGCGCTTCGGGCGCGAGCGGCGGCTCGGGCGGCGGCGCGGCCTCGCCACATCCGGCCACCAAGAGGACTGGCAGGAGCGCGATGGCGAGGTTAGGGGAGCGGCGCGGCGTCATCGGCAAGGCGCCATCCTTTCCTTCAGGCGCATCCCGATGGCAACCGCAAAGAACCGTACCCAGCGCTCCCGCCCGACCTGGCTCAAGATCCTGCTGGTGCTGCTCGCCGCCGCCGCCGCACTCGCATGGTTTTATCGCGAACCGATCGGGGGTTATGCCGGCGTGGGCACCGCCTTCGGTGCACGCACGGCATGTTCGTGCCGTTACGTCGCCGGGCGCGACTTGGCCGACTGCAAGCAGGACTTCGAGCCGGGAATGGAAATGGTCTTTCTAAGCGACGACGAGGACGAGAAGGCCGTCACCGCCTACGTCCCGCTGGTCGCGAGCGAGACCGCGCGCTACCGCAAGGGTTACGGCTGCGTGCTGGAACCGTGGGACGAGTAGGCGTTCTTGTCGCGCTATCGCTTTGCTACTTCAGCGCGGTCTCGGTCGAATCGATCCAGCCGCCACCAATCACACGCTCTCCGGCATAAAGCACTGCCGCCTGGCCCGGCGCCACGCCGTATTCGGGGTCGGCGAACCGGATCGTCACCCCTGCGCCCCCGCCCAGCGGCCCGTCGAGCGTAACCGGAACCGGCTTCGCCAGGGAGCGGACCTTGGCCGTGAGTGGGCCGTCGGGCAGCGGGCCGATGCGGTTTGTCTCGACCAACCGCGCCCCACCGGTCGCTAGCAGGCGCTTGGGCCCGACGCGCACCTCAGCGGCCACGGCATCGAGCCCGATGACATAGAGTGGTTCCGGCTGGCCGCCGATCTCAAGCCCGCGGCGCTGGCCGACGGTGAAGTGGATCACGCCGGCGTGCTCGCCGAGCGCTTCCCCGCTTTCGGCGTGGACAATCCGCCCTGGCCGCACGCCCTCGGGCCGGATCGAGCGGACGATCTTCGTGTAATCCCCATCGGGCACAAAGCAGATGTCCTGGCTGTCGGGCTTGGCGGCGACCGAGAGGCCGAACTCACCGGCAATGCGCCGCACCTCGCTCTTCGGCAAGCCGCCGAGCGGGAAACGCAGGAAGTCGAGCTGTTCCTCGGTCGTGCCGTAGAGGAAATACGACTGGTCGCGCGCCGGATCGAGCGCGCGGTGCAGCTCGGGGCCCGCCGCGCCGGCGACCCGCCGGACGTAATGCCCGGTGGCGAGGCAATCGGCGCCGAGCTCTCGCGCCATGCGCAGGAGGTCGGTGAACTTGGGCCCCATGTTGCAGCGGATGCACGGGATCGGCGTGCGCCCGGCGAGATAGTCGTCGGCGAACGCCTCGACGACTTCCTCGCGGAACGCGCTCTCGTGGTCGAACACGTAGTGCGCGAAGCCGAGCCGGTCGGCCACGGCGCGCGCGTCGCGGATGTCGTCGCCCGCGCAGCACGCGCCCTTGCGCCCCGTCGCCGCGCCATAATCGTAGAGCTGCAGCGTGACGCCGATGACCTCGGCGCCGCTGCGCGCGGCGAGCGCGGCGACGACCGAGCTGTCGACGCCGCCGGACATGGCGACGACCACCCGGCAGTCGCGCGCCGGGCGTGGCAGGTCGAACAGGGCCGCGGGTTCGGCCGAGAGGGCGGTCGGGGCGTTCACGATGGCGCGCCCTTACACGTCTCCGCGCGCTTGGGCAAAGGGCGGACCTAACGCAGAGTAAAGGGCGGTTTTACCAGTTCTTGACTGTTGCCCGTCTATCGGGAGGGCATGTTCGAGGCGAAACCCTTCAGTCCGGCTCACTTCGCGCCGACCGAATTCGACGATTCGGGCCGCTCGCTGCGTCCGGTGCGTTGGTCCGACCTCGTTGCCAAGCTCGATGCCGCGCGCGATCTGCGCGCCTCGCTGCTGGCCCACGAGTGCGAGGGCGAAGCCAGCTTCGATCCCGGGTGCGCGCAGCACATCGCCGCGCTGTGCGAGGGCAAACGAGGCATTAACCTCGATGATTTAGCCAATGGCAAAGCCGCCGGCGGCATCAGCGGCCTCGGTAACGAAGGCACTGCGGGCGAAGACCCGAGGAAATAGATGATCGAGAACCAGAAAATCCGTCCCGCTCAGGTAATCGGCCCGCTCGGCGAGCCGTTGACGATCGCCAACTTGCCCTCGCCCAGCACCAAACGGTGGGTCGTGCGGCGCAAGGCCGAGGTCGTGGCGGCGGTCAATGGCGGCCTGCTGACGATCGACGAAGTGCTCGAGCGCTATAACCTCACGCTCGAGGAATTCGCCTCGTGGCAGCGCGCGGTCGACCGCTCGGGCATGCAGGGCCTGCGGGTCACCCGCATCCAGCATTATCGCGATCTCTACGAGCGCCAGCTCAAGTACTGATTCGGGGTACGCCGGATAACCTCGCGGCCGGTGCGGGGAACGCACTCGCCCAAACCTCGTTTACCCTCCCGACTCGCCCGATAACAGGAGGAGAGCGGGAATGGGTATTATCATTGCAATCATCGTTGGTGGCGTGGCCGGCTGGCTGGCAAGCATCGTCATGAGGCGTGACGCGTCGATGGGCATCCTGCTCAACGTCGTCGTCGGCATCATCGGCGCGCTGATCGGCAACTGGCTGTTGGCCCCGTTGCTCGGCTTTGGCGGCAGCATCCAGGAATTCGACCTCGGCAGCTTCGCGATCGCCGTTCTCGGTGCGATCGTCCTGCTGGCGATCGTGAACCTGTTCCAGCGGGGCCGCGTGCGCTAACCACCAGACTATCGTCACCAAAAGGGCGGTGCCGCGAGAGCGGCGCCGCCCTTTTTCGTCTACGACAATTTATTACTCGTCGGCGTTGGTAGGCGCTTTATAGAGTCCCTGATTGCGCGGGCAGGTCCTGCGTTCTATGCGCGGTGCGCTGCAGCTGGCGTGCCTTTGGCATGCCGCTGCCGATTGATTTTGATATGCCAGCGTAAGGCGGGCACCGGGGCTTGGTAGCGCGAATGAACTACGAAACGACAGTGAGCCTCGACGGCAAGCACACCGTCATCATGGAGCGGACGGACGAGGACGATGTCCGGCGCCGGCGGCGGCGCAACCTCATTCTCGCTGCGATTGTTATCGTCCTCGCCGCCATTGGGGCCTGGTACTTATTCTCCGGCGGCGACTCCGCCGCCGACGGAGGCGGCGACACCGTGCAGGCCCCCGCGGTCAGCGTCATCGTTCCCGGCCGCACGACCGTGAACGGCACGATCAACGCGACCGGGACGCTCGCGGCACGGCGGGAAATGCCCGTCGGCGTGGTCGGCGAAGGCGGGCGCGTGATCTCGGTTCCGGTCGAAGCCGGCCAATGGGTCCGCGCGGGGCAGGTTCTCGCGGTGATCGACCGTTCGGTGCAGAACCAGCAGGCCGAGAGCGCAGCGGCGCAGATCCAGGTCGCGCGCGCCGATGCGCAGCTGGCCCAAGCCAATCTCGACCGCGCCTTGCAGCTGGTCGATCGCGGCTTCATCTCGAAGGCCGATGTGGATCGTC
>CAMPGP010000173.1 GCA_946885545.1 uncultured Altererythrobacter sp. | reverse complement strand
TCTCGATCCCGTACGAGCAATTCAAGCTCGACAATGGCTTGACCGTGCTCGTGCACGAGGATCGCAAGGCCCCGGTGGTCGGCGTCTCCATCTGGTACAAGGTCGGGTCGAAGCACGAGCCCGACGGCAAGACCGGCTTCGCGCACCTGTTCGAACACCTCATGTTCAACGGCAGCGAGAACGCGCCGGGCGATTTCTTCGAGCCGCTGCAGCAGGTCGGCGCGACGGACTACAACGGCACCACCTGGTTCGACCGCACCAACTATTTCGAGACGGTGCCGACCGGCGCGCTCGACCGCGCGCTCATGCTCGAATCGGACCGCATGGGCTATCTGCTCGGCGCGGTTACGCAGGAGAAGCTCGATAACCAGATCGGCGTCGTCCAAAACGAGAAGCGCCAGGGCGATAACCAGCCCTACGGCCTCGTCGAGTACGAACAGCTCGAGAACCTCTATCCCTCGGGTCACCCCTATCACCACTCCACCATCGGCTCGATGGACGACCTTTCCAGCGCCACGCTCGACGACGTGAAGGGCTGGTTCCGCGACCACTACGGCCCCAACAACGCCGTGCTCGTGCTCGCCGGCGACATCGACACTGCGACCGCGCGCGAGAAGGTGACCAAGTGGTTTGGCGCGATCCCCGCCGGCCCGGCGATCGGGCCGGTCGCCGCGCCCGTGCCCGACCTGCCCGAGCCCAAGGCGAAGACGATCTACGACCGGGTCGCCAGCCCGCGCATCTACCGCATGTGGGCGGTGCCGGGGCTCGACAATCCGGACTACATCCCGCTCTCGATGGGTGCGACCGTGCTCGGCGGTCTGGCCAGCTCGCGGCTCGACAATGCCCTGGTCCGCGAACAGCAGCTCGCCGTGCGCGTCGTCGCCAGCGCGCAGATCTTCGCCCAGGCCGGCCAGTTCGTGGTCTATGCCGACGCCAAGCCCGGCGTGAGCCAGGAAGCGCTCGCCGCCGCGCTCGACGCCGAGATCGCGAAGTTCGTCGCCGAAGGCCCGACCGAGGACGAGCTCCAGCGTGCCACCACGACTTATGCGGCGGGCCAGATCCGCGGCCTGGAGCAGGTCGGTGGGTTCAGCGGCAAGGCCCCGACGCTCGCCGAAGGGCTGCTCTATTCGGGCGATCCGGCCGAGTACAAGGACGTGCTGGAAACCGCCGCGACGATGACGCCCGAGCGCGTCCGCGACGTCACCGCGAAGTGGCTCTCGCGCCCCGTGTTCGCGCTCACCGTCGAGCCGGGCGACCGCAAGGAAGGCGGCGAGAACCGCGGCGGCTTCTACACCGGCCCCGAAAGCGGCCTCGCCGGCCCGGCGTTCTATTCCAGCCCTCTGTCGCTGCAAGGCGGCGCCGCGGTGGCCGAAGCCGACCGTTCGCAACTGCCCGAAGTGGGCGAGCTGAAGCCGCTCGACTTCCCCGACATCGAACGGGCCACGCTGTCGAACGGGATGGAAGTATACTTCGCCCGCCGCGACGCCGTGCCCACGGTCAGCGTGCGGATGAACTTCAACGCGGGCTTTGCCGCCGATCCCAAGGACAAGCTCGGCATCCAATCGATGATGCTGAGCCTGATGGACGAAGGCACGACCAACCTCGATTCGACGGAACTGGCGATCGCCAAGGAGCGGCTCGGGGCGAACCTCTACACGTCCGCCAATGCCGATACGACCTCCGTCGGGCTCGACGCGATGTCGCCCAATCTCGCGCCCTCGCTCGAGCTGATGGCCGACTACGTGCGCAACCCCGCGTTCGATCCGCGCGAGATGGAGCGCGTGCGCGCGCAGCAGCTCACCCGCATCCAGAACGAGCTGAACAACCCCGGCGCCATCGCCCAGCGCGCGATCGCTCCGATCCTGTTCGGCGACCAGCATCCCTATCGAATCCCGCCTTCGGGAACCGGAAGCGCGGCAGTGGTCGAAGCGCTGACGGCGCAGGAAGTGCGCAATTTCCACCAGACGTGGCTCCGCCCCGATCTCGCGCGCGTGTTCGTGGTCGGCGACACGACGCTGGCGGAAGCGACGCGCCTGCTCGAGGCGAGCTTCGGCAATTGGCAGGCCCCGGCCACGCCAGCGCCGGAGAAGAGCTTCGATGCCGCGATCCCCGCGCCCGAGCAGCGGATCGTGCTGATCGACCGGCCGAATTCGCCGCAATCGATCATCGTGGCGGGCCGCGTGCTCGAGCAGAAGGGCACCGACGACCTCATCCTGCTCAACGCCGCCAACGAAGTGTTCGGCGGCGGCTTCCTCAGCCGGATCAACATGAACCTGCGCGAGACCAAGGGCTGGTCCTACGGCGTCCAGAGCTGGGTCAGCCAGCCGCTCGATCGCTCGAGCTTCATGATCTACGCCCCGGTCCAGGCCGACCGCACCGCCGATTCGATCCTCGAACTGCGCAACGACCTGTCCGCCTATACGTCCGACAAGGGCGTGACCGCGGAAGAGCTGACCCGGCTGATCAACGGCAACGTGCGCGAGCTGCCGGGCCAGTTCGAAACCTCGGGCGACGTGCTGGGCGGCATGGTCAACATCATCACCTACGGTCGTCCTGACGACTATTACGAGACGCTCGCGGCGCGGTATCAGGGGCTGTCGGTCGAGCAGCTCGACGCGCAGGCGCGCGCCAACCTGCTGGGCGACGACCTGGTGTTCGTGATCGTGGGCGATGCCAGCGTGGTCGAGCCCCAGCTCGAAGCCGTCGGCCTGCCGGTCGAAGTTCGCCGCGCGGAAGGCACTGAGGCCGAATGAGCTTGTTGACATCGATGTAAGCAAGCGCGATTGCTGCTTGGCAGCATCTAACTAGGAGAAAAGCGATGTCCGTTGGCGGCACTTACGATTGCGTGACCAAGACCCCGATGGGGGACCAGAAGAGCACCTTCACCGTCGTTCCGAGCGATGACGGCACCACGTTCACCGGCATGAACGCCGGGACGCTCGGCTCGATGGAGGTCAAGGACGGCAAGATCGACGGCAACACGCTGACCTGGAAGATGGACATGACCGTGCCCATGCCGATGACGCTGGACGGCACCGCCACGGTCGACGGCGACCAGCTGACCGGCTCGGTCAATGCAGGCGCATTCGGCGCGATGGCGATGACGGGCCAACGCACGAGCTGAGGCCCGCAGCTTCGACGAAAGAGGGGCCGCCGGAGCGATCCGGCGGCCCTTTTTTCGTGCGGCGCCGGTCGCGCGCCGCGCCGCACATTGCAATTTTCGGCCACGCGAAATGGGAGTATTCGGTCGCAGGGGCGCGCTTCGATTCGCGGAGACGGTCGATGTTCTTCACTCCCTCGCTCATTCCCGAAGAAACCTGGCTCGACGGCAAGGGCGGGCTGCGCATCTTCACCCGACACTGGCGTCCCGAGGGCCCTCCGAGAGCGGCTCTGGTGATCTGCCACGGGGTCAACTCGCACGGCGGGCAATACCAGCGGGCGGCCGAAGCGTTCGCCGGCAAGGGCTTCGCTGTCACCGCGCTCGACTTGCGCGGCCGCGGCCGCTCGGAAGGCGAGCGCTACTACACCGAAAGCGTCGACGACTACGTTTCCGACCTGGCACAGACGGTGGATCTGGCGCGGTCGAAGGACCCGGAGCTGCCGCTATTCCTGCTCGGCCACAGCGCCGGCGGAGTGACCGCGGTTTCGTACACGCTCGACTACCAGGATCGCATCGACGGGCTGATCTGTGAAAGCTTCGCCTTCCGCGTCTATGCGCCCAACCTGGCGCTCGACCTGCTCAAGGGTGCGAGCCACATCGCTCCGCACCTGCACGTGCTCAAGCTCGACATGAAGGACTTCACGCGCGATCCCGAATGGCTCGCGCAGCTCCTCGCTGATCCGCTGACGAAGGACGAGGCGCAGCCGGTGCAGACCGTCGCCGCGCTTGCGCGGGCAGGCGACCGGTTCGAGCGCGAGTTCGACCGCATCACCCTACCCCTGCTGGTCCTCCACGGCACCGCCGACCATGCAACGAGGCCCGAGGGCAGCCAGCAGTTCTTCGACGAAGCCGGCAGCGCGGACAAGAAGCTGATCCTCTACGACGACTACGTCCACGACCTCCTCAACGACATCGGGCGGGAGCGCGTGTTCGACGACATCGTCAACTGGATCGAGGCGCGGGCCGGGCCGCAGGAAATCCGCGCAACTATCATCACGCCGACGCAAGCCTGACTACGCCTGAACGGTGTCGACACCCTGAGCGTTCCGGGATTCTTGCCCGAGAGCACCGGAAGCTCGCAAAGGCGCCATTTACACGCCGCTAGGGCTGAAGCCTAGAACTTCCCGCGCATTGCCTGATACGCCGCGGCTGCAACAGTATTGGCGAGGTTGAGGGAGCGGATCACTTCCGAGCGCATCGGCAGATTGAACTGGCGGCCTGGATACTGCCGCCACACAGCCTCGGGAATGCCGGTCGTCTCTTTGCCGAACACGAGGATCGCGTCCTCGGGATAGTCGGGCTCGTAGAACGATGCCGCGCCGTGTTCCTCGAACAGGAACAGCTGGTCGGCGCGCGGCTGGCGCTGCTCGACGAACTGCGCCCAGCTGGCGAATTCGCCAAGTCGCACGTGCGGCCAGTAGTCCAGCCCCGAGCGCTTCACCCGCGCATCGGTGATGTGAAAGCCGAGCGGATGGATCAGCACCAGTTCGGCATCGAGCGCCACGCAGGTGCGCCCCACCGCGCCGGTATTGCCGGGGATCTCGGGTTCGACGAGGACGATGGCGAGCGGCATCGCCGCCTCAGCCAAGCTTCGCCTTCAGCAACTCGTTGACCACCGCCGGGTTGCCCTTGCCCTTCAGCGCCTTCATCGTCTGGCCGACGAAGAAGCCGAACAGCTTGTCCTTGCCGCCCCGGTATTCCTCGACCTTGTCGGCGTTGGCGGCGAGGACCTCGTCGATCACGCTTT
>CAMPGP010000172.1 GCA_946885545.1 uncultured Altererythrobacter sp. | reverse complement strand
GGATCGCGACGTTCTCTTCGTCCAATATGGTGCCGAGATCGTGCGGGTGAACCCCACGCATCGCGAAAGAGACGATCCCCGCGCTATCGGCGGGGCCGAACAGGGTGACGTCGTTCATCCCGTAAAGCGCCTCGCGCAAATGCCCGACGAGCGCGCATTCGTGCGCGTGGATAGAGGCAAGTCCGATGCGTTCGACGTAGTCGCAGGCGGCCGCGAACCCGATCGCCTCGACGATCGCCGGCGTACCAGCTTCGAAGCGCTGCGGCGGCGGTGCGTAGGTCGTTCCCTCGAACCTGACTTTCTCGATCATCGATCCGCCGCCCTGCCATGGCGGCACCGCGTCGAGCAGCTCGGCCCGCCCCCACAGCGCGCCGATCCCGGTCGGGCCGTAGAGTTTGTGCGCGCTGAAGGCGTAGAAGTCGCAGTCGATTTCCGAAACATCGACCGGCAGGCGCGGCACGGCCTGGCACCCGTCGAGCAGCAACTTCGCGCCGACCGAATGCGCGAGTCCGGCGGCGCGTTTCGCGTCGACCACCGATCCGAGCACGTTCGAGACGTGTGCGAAGGCGACCATCGTGTGTTCGGGCGTCAGCATTGCTTCGGCCGCATCGAGGTCGATCTTGCCGTCTTCCGTCAGCGGGCAGACGTCGACCTTCCAGCCGGCCAGCTGCCACGGCACAATGTTCGAATGGTGCTCGAGCGTGGAGAGCAGCACCCGGCCCTTGTCGGGGTAGCTGTAGGCGACGAGGTTGATCGCCTCAGTCGCGCCTCGGGTGAAGACCAGGCCCTCCTCGCGCCCGCCGACGAACGCCGCGACCCGGCGCCGCGCGGCCTCGTATCCCAGTGTCATCTCGGCCGAGCGGGTGTACACGCCGCGGTGGACGGTGGCGTAATCCTCGCCCAGCGCGCGCGCGACCGCGTCGATCACCGCCCGCGGCTTCTGCGCGGTCGCCGCGGTGTCGAGATAGTGCCACGGCGTGCCATCCGCGGCGACGAGGCCGGGGAAATCCGCCTTGCGGCTGATGGTTTCGGTGTCGCTCACAGGTGCTTGTCCAGCTTGGCGAGTGCCACGCCCATCATCCGCTCGCGCGCCGCTTCGTCCTCAAGTGCGACGAAGGCATCGCCGATGAACGCCTGGACCAGAAGCCGGCGCGACAGCTCGGGCGAGAGCCCGCGCGCGGCCATGTAGAAGCGCGCCGTCTCGTCCATCTGGCCGACGCTGGCGCCGTGCGCGCACTTCACGTCGTCGGCGAAGATTTCGAGCTGGGGCACCGCGTTCACGCTTGCGCCCTTCTCGAGCAGCAGGCCCTTGAAGCTCTGCGCCGCGTCGGTCTTCTGCGCGTCGCGCACGACGTCGATATTACCGAGGAAATTGCCCGTGCCTTGCCCCCAATGGACCGAGCGGACGACCTGATTGCTGGTCGCTTCGGGCTCGGCATGGACCACGCGGGTGACGAACTCGCGCACGGTGTCGCGTCCGCCGAGCGTGACCCCGCCGAATTCGAAGTGGCTCCCGCGCGCGCAGGTAACCTCGACCTCGATCCGCCCGAACAGCCCGGCGGCGATCACCGCGAACAGCTCGCACCGCGCGCCTTCGCCCAGCGTCACGCGCAGGCGGTGGAGGTGTGTGGTGTCGCCGTCCTCGATCGTCAGGCATTCGCGGAAGGTCTCGCCCGCGGGCACCGCAATCTCGCGCCAGTCGTCGAGGTCCGCGCTGCCGAGCCGTTCGATCGCCGAATAGCGCCAGGCTTCGTCCTTGCGGGTGGGAAGCGTTGCGGTGCTCACGATACCGCCCTTTCCGCTGCCAGCCGCGCCACGGCCGCATCCTCGTAGCTTTCCATGCAGGGCTTGGCCGATACCAGGAGCCGGTCGAATGCGCGGCGCTTGTCGTCGCGCGACCTGTCGGACGTCATCAGTTCGTCGACTTGCGCCTCCAGCGGGCGCACGCAGGTGAGCATCGCCCCGCAGCGGATCGAGTCGAGCTTGCGGTCGCCGGTGCTCGTGCGGGTGCGGCAGACGAGCCGGCCCTCGGCCTTCGCGACGCTACCCTTCCAGCTCTTGAGTTTCTCGCCGATCACGACGATCTGCTGCTCGACCGAGTCGGGTGCGGCCGGTGCCGTAACAGGCGGCGTCTGCGCCTGGGCCGAGGCCCCGGCGAACGCGAGGAGAATTGCGAGCCGCTTCATGCCGCGACCGCCTCGTACCCCTCGGCCTCGAGTTTCTTCGCCAGCTCGGGTCCGCCGGTGGTGACGATCCGCCCGCGCGCGAGAATGTGCACCTTGTCGGGCTTCACGTAGTCGAGCAGGCGCTGATAGTGGGTGATCAGCAGCACGCCCTTGCCGGGCTGGCGCATGATCGCCTCGATCCCTTCTCCGACCACGCGCAGCGCATCGATGTCGAGCCCGGAGTCGGTCTCGTCCAGCACCGCGAACTTCGGGTCGAGGATGCCCATCTGGACCATCTCGGCACGCTTCTTCTCGCCGCCGGAGAAGCCGACGTTCACGTGCCGCTTGAGCATGTCCATGTCGAGCTTGAGCAGCGCGGCCTTTTCCTTCGCCAGCTTGAGGAATTCGCCGCCCGAGAGCGGCTCCTCCCCGCGCTCCTTGCGCTGGGCGTTCAAGGCCTCGCGCAGGAACTGGACGTTGGAAACGCCGGGAATTTCGACGGGGTACTGGAACCCGAGGAAGAGGCCGGCCGCGGCGCGCTCGTGCGGTTCGAGTTCGAGCAGGTCCTGCCCCAAGAACTCGACCGAACCCTCGGTCACCTCGTAGCCCGGCCGCCCGCCGAGCACGTAGGCGAGCGTCGACTTGCCCGCGCCGTTGGGGCCCATGATCGCGTGGACCTCGCCCGCGCCCACTTCGAGCGTCAGGCCGTCGAGGATTTTCTTGCCGTCGATTTCGGCGTGGAGGTTTTTGATTTTCAGCATGTTACTCGGTCAGTCCGGTGAAATTGGCGATCGCGAAGGCGACCTCGTCGTCGAGGCGGCGTTCGGCGGCCTCGTGCCCGGCGTGGCGTTCGACCTGCTGCGCGTCGGTGATTTCGGCTTCGGGCAGGCCGTAGCGCGCGTCTATCTCGGCCAGCCGCAAGTCGCGCACGCGGTGGATCTGCGGCGCGCAGAGCGAGCGCAGCGCGACGATCGCGGCGCGCAGTCCGGTGCGTGGGGCACCCGGCGCACCCGTCGAGAGGCATGCCTCCATGCGTTTCATCGCCTGCGCGTGGGTCAGCTCCTCGGGAGCTGCTTCTGCAGGCGCGGTGATTGCGAGCGCGGCGAGGATCAGGGCTGGGCGGATCATGGCGTCTCCCTGCGCGGACCGCGCGGCGTGCTCGTGCGCTGGTGCTCGCGCCGCGCGGTCTGCTTGTCGCCGATGCGCATGCGCATCCCGGCGGTGATGCGCGCGAGCACATCGTCCATATTCTCGAGAATGTCGGCCGCCTTGATCCGCATTACGCGGATGCCGACCGATTCGAGGCTCTTGTCGCGGCGCTTCGCGAGCGCCTCGTCCTGCTCCGGCTCGTCGATGATGATCGCCATGCCGAGGTTGTGGCAGTTGAAATCGACGATCGCGCTGCCGACCACCGCGTGGCGGGTGAACTTGTAGCGCCCGAGATCGGCCTTGGCGAAGCGCGCGGCGAGCGCCTTGTGCGCTTCGGACGAATGCCGCCGCAGGTCGCGCGCCTGCTCGTGCAGCACGTCGAGCCGCTTGTCCGAAATCTTCCACCCGCGGCCCTTCTTCTGGAGCGCGGGGGCTTCGGTGGCGTCCGCCGGATCGCGGAGTTGGAGGGTCTTGCGGTCAGTCATCTTGTCAATTCGCCATATTTCGAAGCGATAAGAGCACGAGCGAGATCAGCTTGCATGCTGTCGTATTGAGGCACTGTATCTTCAAAGATCGGCACGGCATCCAAACTCAGCGCATTCTTTCGCGCCCCAGCACATTCTCGACGAACGAATTGCATCTGCTCCTCGAGCGTGTCGCTCTCGGCATTCAACTTCTTGACTGCCCTATCGATACATTGCGCATGGGCTTCGACCCCGTTTTTGGTCTGCTCAATCGTTGGGCTCGCAGAAGCACCGCACGCACTGACAGAGGCGCAAATCATTATGGCGATCAGAACTCTCACCCCGCGCTCCCTTCCGGCGAGATCGCCAGCAGATTCCGCGCCTCGACCGCGACACCATGCTCGTCACCCTGAACTTGTTTCAGGGTCCATTTCTCCACTTGGACCGAAGGTCCGTGGGGCGCGATGGATGCTGAAACGAGTTCAGCATGACGGGGGTGGCGGAGGGTGAACGCGATCATCCCACACTTCCCTCGAGCGAAATCGCCAGCAGCTTCTGCGCCTCGACCGCGAATTCCATCGGCAACTGCTTCATCACGTCCTTGGCGAAGCCGTTGACGATCAGCGCCACGGCCTCTTCCTCGCCCAGCCCGCGCTGCATGGCGTAGAACAGCTGGTCGTCGGAGATCTTGCTGGTGGTCGCCTCGTGCTCGATCTGCGCACTGGGGTTCTTCACCTCGATATAGGGCACGGTGTGCGCGCCGCACCTGTCGCCCAGCAGCAGCGAGTCGCATTGGGTGAAGTTGCGCACGTTGTCGGCGTTGGGTCCGACGCGGACGAGGCCGCGGTAGGTGTTGCTGCTCTTGCCCGCGCTGATCCCCTTCGAGATGATCGTCGAGCGGCTGCCCTTGCCGTTGTGGATCATCTTGGTGCCGGTGTCGGCCTGCTGGTAATTGTTGGTCACCGCGACCGAGTAGAACTCGCCCACGCTGTCCTCGCCGTTGAGCACGCAGCTCGGATACTTCCAAGTGACGGCGCTGCCGGTCTCGACCTGGGTCCAGCTGATCTTGCTGCGCGCACCCTGGCACAGGCCGCGCTTGGTGACGAAGTTGTAGATCCCGCCCTTGCCCTCGGCGTTGCCGGGGTACCAGTTCTGCAC
>CAMPGP010000171.1 GCA_946885545.1 uncultured Altererythrobacter sp. | reverse complement strand
GTGCACCAGATCAGCGAGCAGTTCTGCTGCAGCGGGGTGACGGGCATAATCGCGGCGCGCATCGGCGGCTGGGTGGCGGGTTCGGTCATGCGGGGGATTTGGCGGGGAAGCAGCCGACAATCAACCTTGGCGGCTCGGGGAGGGTCAGACGCGGCCCCCCTTCCACACGACGCGGCCGATGATCTCGATGTCTTCGCTCGCCAGTTCGATCGCGGCGTAGGCGGTGTTTTCGCTGACGAGCGCGATGCGGCCGGGGGCGCTGGCCTGGAGGCGCTTGACGTGGAGCGCGTCGCCGATGCGCACGACGTGGATGCCCTCCCGCCCGCGCTTGTTCCGGTCGACGAAGATCTCGTCGCCCGACCGCAGCGTCGGCTCCATCGAATCGCCCTCGACCCGGATCGCGGTGAGGTCGGCGCCTTCGAGGCCCATCTCGCGCAGCCAGCGGCGCGAGAAGCGGAAGGCGTCGAAGGGAATTTCGCGCGCGCCGACCGCACCGGGGCCGGCCGAGGCATCGAGCGACAGGCGGGGAACCTCGATCCACTCGCCGGGCCGTGGTGCGACATAGGATTTATCCGTCGACGCACCGAGTTCCGATTCGGCCACGCCGAAGAATTCGGCGAGCGTGCGCCGGTCATCCTCCTCCAGTTTGCGCGGGCTGCCCTTGCGCACGAACTGCTGGAGGTAGGTCGGGTTTCGACCGATCAGCTGCGACAGGCCCGCGAGGCTCGCCCCGCGGTCGCGCGCGAGTTCGAGCAGACGGTCGCGAGCGTCGCTCATGCGGGAAATGCCTTGTACGACATTTTTCCTGCATAGACGATGTATTTTTCCTAGACAAGTAGGATTTCAACTGGAACGTAACAGGAACATTATCCGACTCGCTCATCAATCCGGGGAGAGCCATGCTGATCCGTTCCGTCGAAAAATTCCTCCGCGCGCACGAGGTATCCGCCACCGCGTTCGGCCGCCTAGCGGCCAAGGATCCGCGGTTCGTGATGGACCTCAGGAACGGCCGCGAGCCGCGCGCGCAGACCGAGGCGCGCATCGTCGGCTTCATGGCCGGATACGAAGCCGCGCGGGAGAATGCCGGTGCCGCGTGATCTGCTGCCGCCCCGCCGCACGGTTTCCGACCGCTTGCGAGAGGCGTTGATCGCGCTCGCTTCGGGTCGCGCGGAGATGCGCCGCCATGCCACCAAGGCCTGGGCCAGCGTCACCTTCGAAGGCACCCGCCACACGCTGACCCTGCGCTTCGATGGCGTCGAGGCGGTCGAGGCGGGCGAGCGTTTCATAGCCGCCCTGCCCGATCACGAGTTCGCCATTCCCGGCCAGCTGGTCGCCGACGCGAGCGTAACCGGCGTCGACCATACGCTCCTGCCGCAACCGCGGATGGAGGTGGAATGCGAGCTGCTTCTCCTGGTCGAGGCGTGAGCGCTCAGCCGACGCTCTCGCGGCGGATCACGAGGTTCCGGATCTCGCTCATGTCCTCCATCGCGAAGCGGATGCCCTCGCGGCCGAGGCCCGAATCCTTGACCCCGCCGTAGGGCATGTTGTCGACCCGGTAGCTCGAGACGTCGTTCACCACCACGCCGCCGACGTCGAGCGTGTCCCATGCATCGAGCACCTGGTGGATGTCGCGCGTGAACACGCCCGCTTGCAGGCCGAACTTCGAATCGTTCACTTGTTCCAACGCCTCGCCGAAGTCGGTGAATTTCGACAGGTTGGCGAGCGGTCCGAAGGCCTCCTCCTTGCTGGCGTCGCAATCGCGCGGCACGTCTTCGAGCAGCGTCGCCTCGAGCATGTTTCCTTCGCGCTTGCCGCCGCACAGCAGCGTGGCTCCGGCCTCGACCGCGAGATCGATCCAGCCCTTCAGCCGCACCGCTTCCTTCTCCGAGATCATCGGGCCGATGAAGGTATCGCGCTTCTTGGGATCGCCCGCCTTGAGCGACCGGGTCTTCCTGACCAGCATCGCCTTGAATTCGTCGTAGATGTCGGCGTGGATGATGATGCGCTGCACCCCGATGCAGCTCTGCCCGCTCTGGTAGAAGGCGCCGAACACGATGCGTTCGAGCGCGTGGTCGAGGTCGGCGTCCCTGTCGACGATCACCGCCGCGTTGCCGCCAAGTTCGAGCACGACCTTCTTCTTGCCCGCCCTGGCCTTCAGGTCCCAGCCGACGCCGGGCGAGCCGGTGAAGCTGAGCAGCTTGAGGCGATCGTCGGTGGTGAACAGGTCGGCGCCGTCGCGGCTCGCGGGCAGGATGGAGAACGCGCCTTCCGGCAGCACGTCGCATTCGGCCAGCACCTCGCCCATGATGATCGCGCCGAGCGGGGTCAAGCTCGCGGGCTTCATCACGAAGGGGCAGCCCATCGCGATCGCCGGGGCGATCTTGTGCGCCGCGAGGTTGAGCGGGAAGTTGAACGGCGAAATGAAGCTGCACGGCCCGATCGGCACGCGCTTCCACATACCCATGTAGCCTTTCGCGCGCGCCGAGATGTCGAGCGGCTGGACCTCGCCGTAGTTGCGGGTCGCCTCTTCGGCGGCGATGCGGAAGGTGTCGATCAGCCGGGTGACCTCCCCCTCGCTGTCCTTGATCGGCTTGCCCGCCTCCACGCACAGCGCAAAGGCGAGCTCGTCGAACCGCTCCTGGAAACGGTCGACGCAGTGCTGCAGCACGCCCTGCTTCTCGTAGCTCGCGAGCCTGGCCATCGGCTCCGCGGCGCGCGCGGCCCCGGCGATCGCCTCGCCGATCACATCGGGCGTGGCGAGCGCGGTGCGGAAGGCGAGCTTGCCGGTGTACTTGTCGAACACCTCGAGATCGGTGTTCGGCTGCGCGGCCTTGTTGTTGAGATAGAGCGGGTAGGCTTTCCTGAGCTTCATTCCATTCTCCCCCCTTCCGCGTGCGGGAGGGGTCGGGGGAGGGCTTGTTGCCATAGGAGAGGACGGGCCTCCACGCAGCCTCCCCAGCCCCTCCCGCAAGCGGGCGGGGAACGAGGAACCAATTCACAGCTTCGCCGAAAGCTCCTTGATTTCCTTGTTCAGGATTCGATCGTTCTCCGAATAGTCGATCGGACAGTCGATAAGGTGGACACCTGGTGTTCCGCGACAATCTGCGAGAAGCTTTCGCAGATGCTCGCTGCTTTGAACGCGATGGCCGGTTGCTCCGAAGCTTTCGGCAAACTCGACGAAATCGGGGTTGCCGTAAGTGAGCCCGAAATCCGCGAACCCCATGTCGGCCTGCTTCCAGCGGATCATGCCATAGCCATCGTCGCGCAGCACGAGCACCGTCAGGTTGAGCCCGAGACGCACTGCCGTCTCGAGTTCCTGGTCGTTCATCATGAAGCCGCCATCGCCGCAGATCGCCATGACCTTGCGCTCGGGATAGAGCATCGCGCTCATCATCGCGCTCGGGAGCCCGGCGCCCATCGCGGCGAGCGCATTGTCGAGCAGCACGGTATTCGGGAGGTAGGCGGCGTAACCGCGCGCGAACCACAGTTTGTAGATCCCGTTGTCCAGACAGATGATGCCGTCGTCGGGCATGCAGTCTCGCACCTGACTCACCATGTGCGGCGGGAAGATCGGAAAGCGGGTGTCGCCCGCCAGCCGATCCGTATGCTCGAGCTCCGCTCGGCGATAGGCGAGCATGCCATCGAACGACCACCCCTCCTGCCGGACGATGGCTTCCTTGATCTGCCAGATGGCATTGGCGACGTCGCCGATCACCTCGATCTGCGGGAAATAAACCGGATCGACTTCGGCCGTGCGGCTCGAAACGTGGATCACCCGGCGCCCATCCTGCCGCATGAAGAACGGCGGCTTTTCGATCACGTCGTGCCCCACGTTCAGGATGCAGTCCGAATCCTCCAATGCCCGGTGAACGAAATCCTCGGCGGAAAGCGCGGCGCAGCCGAGGTACAGGGGATGGCGCTCGTCGACCACGCCCTTGCCCATCTGCGTGGTCACAAAGGGAATTCCGATCTTCTCGATGAACTGGCGGAGCATCCGCCCGGTCATCTTGCGGTTCGCGCCCGCACCGATCACCAACAACGGCGAATGTGCATTCTCGATCGCTTCTACGGCCTTGCGCACCGCCTTGGGTTCCGCCGATGGGCGGCGGGCGCTCGAGCGGGGAATCGGCCTCGAGCTGGCCTGTTCCTTGGCAACGTCTTCAGGCAATTCCAGATGGACCGCGCCCGGCTTCTCTTCCTCCGCCAGTCGAAACGCCTCGCGCACCCTGCTCGGGATGTTGTCGCCGGCCGCGAGCTGGTGCGCATATTTCGTGATCGGTTCCATCATCGCGACCACGTCCAGTATCTGGAAGCGCCCCTGCTTGGATTTCCTGATCGGTTTCTGTCCGGTGATCATCAGCATCGGCATCCCACCGAGCTGGGCATAGGCAGCCGCCGTGACGAGATTGGTCGCGCCCGGACCGAGCGTGGCAAGGCAAACCCCCGCCCTGCCCGTATGCCGTCCGTACGTCGCGGCCATGAACCCCGCGCCCTGTTCGTGCCGGGTGAGGATCAGTTCGATGGCCGTGGATTTGGAAAGGGATTCGAGAAAATCGAGGTTTTCCTCGCCAGGCACGCCGAAGATGTATTCCACACCCTCGGCCTCGAGACATTCGATGAGAAGATCAGATGCCTTCCGCTTGTCGTCTCGCGCCATGATCGCATACCCCCAAACGATAAGCGCCAGAGGCGCCGCCGCTTCGATGCGACCGGGGCGGATCGATCCGCTCTTCTCGTTTGCCCGAACCTATCAGACAAAGCCGCCCGAGTCACGCAGCGCGGTGGGTGCCTCGGGGTCGGAGCTAGTAGCCGCGCACGGGATCGAACACCGGCTCGAGAGGCTCACCCGCCACGAAACGGCGGCAATTGGCGAGGAAGCGCTCGGCCGAACGCACGAACATCTTCGACTGCGCACGACCCGAGAGGTGCATCGTCACCTGCGCGTTTTCGAGCGACCACAGCGGGTGGT
>CAMPGP010000170.1 GCA_946885545.1 uncultured Altererythrobacter sp. | reverse complement strand
CTTCGGCGTGCACCGTCATTCCGAACACGTCCTTGTGCTCGACGAAGACCGAGGTGAACCACGGACCTTCCCAGAAGCGGTCTTCCGAATTGCTGCGATAGACCGGCAACACGTGGTTGTGGTTGGCGTTGACGCCCCAGGCCCAGTCGGTGGCCGGAACGTCGTGGCGCAGCGCAAGGTTCGCCTGACGGTCCACGAAGCCGTTCCACTGGCGTTTCTCGCCGGTGAAGGGATCGCGGAGGCGCGATGTCTGGAGCACGAAGGTCGCGTCAAGCTTGAGTCCCTTGATCCCGGCCGGATCGAAATTGATCGTGCTGGTCGAGACGATGGCCGCGGCCCAGGCCTTGTCGATGTTGCCGACAGCCTCGCCGCCGCTTTCGACCGGGACGATGTCGACCCGGTCTTCCACGTCGCGGTAGATGAGCTGGATCTGCTGTGAGCCCCAGGGGCCGAGCTTCTTGTTGAATTCGGCCTCGTAGCTCCAGTCCTGCTGCGGACGCAGGTCGTTGTTGCTCGCGTTTTCGTTGCCGTCGTCGAGGAAGGCGCGCGCGAGGAAATCGTAGAACGAGAGCTGCAGCACGCGGCGGCGGATCTTGAGCGAAGCGTCGAAATCGCTGCTCGGATTCCACGACAGCGAGAGCGAGCCCTTTGGGCGGAAGAAGGTCCGCTCGAGCCCGTTCGCGCCGGTCTGCGTGATGGTCGATTTCTCGGCCCCCGCGACGAGCTGGAACGAGAACGTGTCGGTGAGCTTGCGGCCGAAGCTGAGCAGGCCCTCGTAGCGGTCTTCCTTCACTCCGCCGCTGCCGCCGGGGAAGGGGACCTCGACGAACTCGCCCGAATTCGGGTCGAGCGTGAACAGGCCGGCGACGTTGTCGAGCGTGTTGTACGCAGCCTCGCCCGAAAGCTGCCAGTCGCCGCCGAGCATCTTCCAGCTGTATTCGCCGCGCGCGATCGTCTCTCCCAGGTCGCCGGTCTGGACGAAGCGGTCGCCGAATATCGCCCCGTCGGCGAAGCTGGAAACGACTTCCTGCGAGAACGGCTCGTGGCTGAAGCGACGCAGTCCGATCGCCTTGAGCCGCCCGGGGCCGAGCGCGAATTCGTAGTCGCCGCCGACCTCGTAGTTCCACGAATCCGCCTTCTGGCGCACGGAGTAGAGCTCGTCGGGCAGGCCGGGGGCAAAGCGGTCGCCATCCTCGCGATAGCGGTCGTAGATGCGCTGGTAGTGCGCGTTGAGGTGCGCGATGCTGGAGCCCGGCGCGTCCCAGGTCAGCTTGCCCGAGAGCTTGGGTGAATCGTAGATGCCGGTAAACACGTCGTCGCGGGTCTCGATGACCGCACCTGTGCCATCGTAGATCAACGTCTCGCCGCCCGCGCCGCTGCGGCCCGAATCGTCGTTGTTGAGGCCGACCTCGTACTCGAGAGCCCCGCTGCGTCCGCTGATCGACACGTCGCCGCGTGTGTAGAGCGGGTCGGTGAAGTTCGTGCGGAATTCGGGCTTCCATGAGAACTGGCCGGTCAACTGGTCCGCCTCGAACACGACGTTGGCGACCTGGCCCGAGAGGCCGGGGATATCGAGCGAGGCACCGTCGACGATCTCGATCCGGGTCACCGTTTCAGCGGGAATGCGCTGGAGAAGCGTCTCCATGAAGTCCGATTTGCTCGACGGGCGCTCGCCGTTGAACAGCACGTTGCCAGTCGCCTGACCCAGCCCGCGCAGCTGCTCGTTCTCGCGGATGTTGAAGCCCGGCACCTGCGCGAGCATGTCTAGGGCGTTCTTGGGCGCGTAGCGCTCGAAATCGGCGGGGGTGTAGACCTGCCGCCCGCTAGCGGTCGACGGCGCTTCGGCAGGCGGGGCATCGCCCGTCGGCTGGCCTTCGGGCGCCGTATCCTGTGCAGCGACACCACTCGCGGCGGCGAGCAGCGCGCCGATGGCGGCGCCCGCCAACAGGCGTCGCGCGCTCGTCGTCCGGTTCGCCGAAATTCGACGCATAATCAGTCCCCTTCCTCACCCGAGGGCCGCTGCCGTTCGTGCGGGTGGCCCTTTCGAGGCCGAAGTGACCCGAAAACAGTCGATTGTCGGCGCAGGGTCGACCAATTCCATTCGCCGCCCGATGAACGACGACGAGTGTAGACGAAGTGCGAGAAGCGCCGGTCAGGCGGTTATCAGGCCGGTCCGGCGCCAGGATTCGGCGAGCAGCGTCTCGAGCAGGTCGGCGTGGCTGAAGCCCGCGTGTCCGGCGGCCTTGGCCATGACCTTTTCCGACCACAGGTTGCAGTTGAGATTGATCTCGATGAAGTTGATCTCGCCGGTCGCGAGGTCGAGGCGGAACTCGATCCGGCCGTAGTCGAACGGCACGAACTCCTGCGCCACCTTTTTCGCCATCGCCTCGATCTTGGGCGCGAACTCGGGATGGTCGAAGCGCTTCAATGCCGCCTTCTCGGTGTTCTGCACCAGGTCGCGCTTCTCGTAGTAGGTCCACAGCTTCTGCGTGTCCTCGCGCTCGTACCACAGCATGGGGAGCGCGATCGGCTCGTCGCGGATCGTGATGAAGGCGCACTGGATGTCGTAGCCGTCGAGGTAGGGCTCGACGATCGCATCATGGCCCTGGCCGTGGATGTCGGCGACCGCGTTGGCTACGCCGTTCCAGTCGAATGCGTCGGAAATGCCCCAACTCGCCGAGGATGCGTTGGGCTTGATCACCCAGCGGCCGTTGCCGGCGGGCGGCAGGTCCTTTTCCATCACCGGCGCGCCGCGGCGATAGCAGAACCACGGCGCGGTCGGCACGCTCGCGTGTGCGGCGGCGAGCTTGGAAACCGACTTGTCGTCGCCCAGGCCGCGCAGGAAGGGCATGGCGCCAAGGTAGGGAACGCGGTGCATGTTGCACAGCAGCGGGATCAGCATTTCCGAATTCACGAACCCGCCGCGGTTGAGCAGCGGGAAGACGAAATCGGCCGCGGGCCGCTCGAACAGCACCTTGTAGGTATTCGCGAGTTGGAGGTTGAGGCCGAGCTGCTCCAGTGTGGTGCGGACCTCGTGATGATAGATCGCGTGGTTGCCGTCTTCCGGGTGCATGCCGCCGCCGAACAGCGCGTGCTTGGCCATGAACAGCAGGCGCACGCGCTCCTTCGCTTCGTCGGGAATGCGGAGCGGCTCGATCGTATGGGTCATGAAAGGTTCCGTGGCTGGATTTCGTGCGCCATCTAAGGATGCGCGCGCCACATCGCTAGCCCCGCGCCGCGGGTGCCGCGCGGATCACGGGCCTGACGAAGGTCGGGAGCGGCGCGCCGGCCAAGGCGGCGTCATGGCGGTGCGGACCGGGAGTCGCATCACCATGACGCCGATAACTTATTCGCCGAAGGTGCGCTGCCACCAGCCGCGACGCGCGGAGCCGGACTTCGGCTCATCCGAATCGTTCGCTGCGGAGGCAGGCTCCATCGCCTGGGCCTCGGCCTCGGCCGGAGCCTCGGCGGCGGGCGTTTCGGCCTTCTTGCGCCGGGTACGCTTGGGCTTTTCGGCAGGCGCTTCCAGGGCTGATTCCACGACTGGCTCGGGAGCCGGAGCCTCCGCCGCGGGCTCGTCGGCCTTCTTGCGGCGAGTGCGCTTCTTGGGCTTGGTCTCTTCGGCCGTCGGCTCGGCTTCGGCGGGCGGGGCCGTCTCCTCGACCACGGCCTCGTCCGCTTTCTTGCGACGGGCACGCCGCTTCGGCTTCGGCGCTTCCTCGGCCTCGGGCTTGTCCGCCTCGGCTTCGGGACCGGCGACGACCGCCATATCCTGCTCGACGTGTTCGGCTACCTCCCGGAGCGCCTCGCCGTCTGCATCTTCGCCCGCGGCGCCGTCTTCGCGATCGCGGCCACCGCGCCTGCGACGACCGCCGCGACGGCGCCGCTTCTTCGGCTTGCCGTCTTCTTCGTTGCGATCTTCGTGTGCCTCGTCGGTCTCGCCTTCGTCGCCGTCGGTCTGGTCGGCTTCGGACTGCTCGGACTCGTCGTCGCCACGCCCCTTGTTGCGGCCGCGGCCGCCGCGCCGCCGACGGCGCTTCTTGCGGTTCGCATCGTCGTCTTCGCCGTCGCGGTCGCGCGAACGGGCCCGATCGTTGCGATCATCCTCGTCCTCGGCGTCGTCATCCTCGACCTCGGGCTCTTCGTATTCCTCGTCATCGACGATCGGCTCGAATTTGGGCGCTTCGGTCGGACGCGGGCCGGAGCTCGCGACCGACATCTTGGCGCCTTCGTCCTCACCTTCGGGAACGATTTCGACGGTCACGCCGTAACGATGCTCGATCTCGACGAGGTCGTGACGCTTGGAGTTGAGCAGATATACCGCAGCTTCGGTGCTCGCGCCGAGCGTGATGATCGTGCCCTTGCCCTTGGCCGCTTCGTCCTCGATCAGGCGCAGCGCCGAAAGGCCGGCGCTCGATGCGGTGCGGACGAGGCCGGTACCGTCGCAGTGCGGACAGTCGCGCGTCGTCGCTTCGAGCACACCGGTGCGCAGGCGCTGGCGGCTCATCTCCATCAGACCGAAGCCCGAGATACGGCCGACCTGGATGCGCGCGCGATCGTTCTTGAGCGCATCCTTCATCGCGCGTTCGACCTTACGGACGTTGGAGTTGTACTCCATGTCGATGAAGTCGATCACGACCAGCCCTGCCATATCGCGCAGGCGCAGCTGGCGGGCGATTTCCCGCGCTGCCTCGAGATTGGTCGCTACGGCCGTCTGCTCGATCCCGTGCTCCTTGGTGGAGCGGCCCGAGTTGATGTCGATCGAGACCAGGGCCTCGGTCGGGTTGATCACGAGATAGCCGCCCGACTTGAGCTGTACGACCGGTTCGTACATCGCGCGCAGCTGATCTTCGGCGCCGTAGCGCTGGAACAGCGGAACCGGGTCGGAATAGGCCTTCACCCGCCGGGCATGGCTCGGCATCAGCAGCTTCATGAATTCCTTGGCCGAGCGGTAGCCGTCCTCGCCCTCGCCGACG
>CAMPGP010000169.1 GCA_946885545.1 uncultured Altererythrobacter sp. | reverse complement strand
CGGCAGGCCGTAGCCGCGGTAGCCCATGGCGATCTTGGCCACGAGGCGCAGGTGGCTGGTCACCAGCTGCGCGGCGGCTTCGGAGTCCTCGTGCTCCTCGTAGCGCTTGGCGAGCATGTATTCCTGCTCTGCCGTCAGCACCGGGAATTTCTTGATTTCGGAAAGATAGCGGTTGAGGCTCTGCTCACCGCCGAGCGCCGGGACGCTCAATGCCTTGTTGTTGCTCACTTTACCCTGACCTTTCTGGTGTCGACCGCGCTATTGGGACCCCTGATGGGCATCCGTGGTTGCGGGCCACGGGGGTACATATAGAACGCGAGGGCCGCGGATTGAACCGCATTTCGTCGATTTCAACGAGCGGTTTCGTCGATGAGTTCCCGCATGTCGGGGGGCAGCTCGGCCCGGAAATCCACCCTCTCGCCGGTGACCGGATGGTCGAAGCCAAGCGATGTGGCGTGGAGCGCCTGGCGCGCAAAGCCAAGGTCCCGAAGAAGCGGGCGAAGTGCCGCGGGGGTGCGTCCATAGACAGGGTCCCCCAATAGCGGATGACCGATTGACGCGCAGTGAACGCGCACCTGATGCGTGCGCCCGGTTTCCAGGCGGCATTCGATCAGCGTGCAATCGCGCAGCAATTTCAGCGTCCTGTAATGCGTGACCGCGTGCTTTCCGCGAGTGGAATCCGGGTCGAGCACGGCCATCTTCTTGCGATTCGCGTCCGACCGGCCGATTCGCCCGCTCACCGTCCCCGCTGCCGGGTGCGGCCGACCGGCGCAGACCGCGAGATAGGCGCGCGATATCGAGTGGTCGGCGAACTGCCGCGCCAGGCCTTCGTGCGCCACATCGGTCTTGGCGACGACAAGCAGGCCCGAGGTATCCTTGTCGATCCGGTGGACGATGCCCGGCCGCGCGACGCCGTTGATGCCCGACAGACGCCCCCGGCAGTGGTGCAGCAGCGCATTCACCAGCGTGCCATCGCGATTGCCCGCGGCCGGATGCACGACCAGCCCGGCGGGCTTGTTCACGACGATCAGGTGCTCGTCCTCGAACACCAGGTCGAGTGGGATGTCCTGCGCTTGTGCGGCCAGCGGCTGTGGCGGGGGAACCTCTATCGCGAATGCGGCGCCAGCGGCCGCCTTGCCCGCAGCGCTCCTTACGACCGAGCCACCAACCGTCACCCGGCCTTCACCGATCAGTGCCTTGACCCGCTCTCGCGACAGCCCCGAGGCTTCCGCCAGCGCCTTGTCGAGGCGTCCGCCGCCAGCGAGCATTCCATCGATGACATGGGCGTCGGCCATGCTAGGCCCATGCGCGATGAGCCTCGATGTCACAAGTGCGGTGCTCGCCCGCATCCTGGCGGAAGCCGCAGCAGCGCATCCGGCCGAATGCTGCGGGATCCTCCTGGGCGAAGGCGGGGCGATTTTGGAAGCGCGGCCGGCGCGCAACGTCCATTCCACGCCCGAGACGCATTTCGAGATCGATCCTGCCGTTCTCATCGATGCTCATCGCGCCGCGCGGGCGGGAGGGCCCAGATTGGTGGGCTATTACCATTCGCACCCGACCGGCGCCCCCGAACCCTCGGCCACCGATCGCGCGCAGGCCGCGCATGACGGGCGCGTGTGGGCAATCGCCGCAGAAGGCGAGGTAAGGTTCTGGCGGGACGACGAAACGGGCTTCGTGCCGCTTTCCTACACGGCGATAATTGGGTAGGGATCGGACCAGGGGAGGAAGGCTTCGCACGGAGCATTTCATCGCTGATCATAGACCTGCCACCACCATCTGGATTGCGGTGAGTGGTTGGCCAACGCGCCGGAATCCGGCTCGGGCAAGGGTGGCGCACAGTCGCCCTTGCCACACTAACGCTCGGACCTTGTGGGATATTGATGAACAACTCGGATGCCATCGACCTCGCCAGCATGCTCTGCTCGCGCCTCTGCCACGATATGCTCAGCCCTGTCGGCGCCTTGTCCAACGGTCTCGAGTTGCTCGCCGAGGAGAAGGATCCGGAGATGCGCCAGCGCTGTTTCGAGTTGCTCGAGCAGAGCGCCCGGATAAGCGCGGACAAGCTGAAGTTCTTCCGCCTCGCGTTCGGCGCGGCGGGCGGATTCGGCGATGCGGTCGACGTGTCCGAAGCGAAGGCGGTGGTCGATGCGCTGGCGGGCGATGCCAAGCGGATCGACGTGCACTGGGCGCTCGCCGACAGCACGCTGCCCAAGCCTGCGGTGAAGGTGATGCTCAACTTCGCGCAGATGGGTATCGATGCGCTGGTCCGCGGCGGCACGCTAGACATCGGCGCCGAGGTTCGCGACGGTGCGAGCGAGATTGTCGTGCGGGCAGCCGGTCCGAAGGTCGCGTTCGACGAGACGATCGGTGCAGCGCTCGAAGGCAGCCTCGCGAAAGACGATCTCTCGAGCCGCACGGCGGCGGCGCACATGCTGTGCCTGCTGGCCGATCATGCGGGTGGCGGGCTCCAGTACAAGCTTGGCGGGGACGCGCTGGTGCTTGGCGCCGTCCTGCCGAACGGCTGAGCGGCCCACGAGAAGGCGGGGGTAGGGCGCATGAACGACGAACTGGTCCACTTCGAGCGTCCCTCGCCCAATTTCAACGAGCGCACCCTGCCGATCTCGATGGTGGTGATCCACTACACCGAGATGGAAAGCGCGGAGGCGGCGCTGGCGCGGCTGTGCGATCCCGACGCCGGCGTGAGCGCGCACTATCTGGTCTCGGAGGCGGGCGAGGTCACGCGTCTGGTGGCGGAGGGCATGCGTGCCTGGCATGCAGGGCAATCCTACTGGCGTGGCCACAAGGACGTGAATTCGGCCAGTATCGGGATCGAGCTCGATCATCCGGGGCACGCATTCGGCTACCGCGACTTTTCCGAAGCGCAGTTCGCCGCGCTCGTGCCGTTGGTGGCGCGGATCGTGGAGGAGCACGACATTCCGCGCGCCAACGTGGTCGGCCATTCGGACGTTGCGCCGGCACGCAAGATCGACCCGGGCGAACTGTTCCCGTGGGATCGCCTTGCCGATTACGGGCTGTGCCTGCCGCGGCCGCGCAAGCTCGATCGAGGCGATCCGTTCGACAACGACGCCGCGTTCTACCTCGCGCTCGAACGCTTCGGCTACGACGTGACCGATGGCCGCAAGGCGGTCGAGGCGTTCCAGCGCCGCTGGCGGCCCGAGCGGATCGACGGGGAGATCGACGGGCAGGTCCGCGCGATCCTGTTCCAGTTGCTCTTGGATCGCGACCGCGGGCACGCTAGATAGCGTCCCGCCAGGGGGCCGGGCAGCCGCGGGTGCGCAAGCACGCGAGGAAAGTCCGGGCTCCACGAAACGAGGGTGGCGGGTAACGCCCGCCGGGCACGCGCAAGCGGGCTCAGGGACAGTGCCACAGAGAGCAGACCGCCGATGGCCCTTCAGGGGGCACAGGCAAGGGTGAAAGGGTGCGGCAAGAGCGCACCGCGCGACCGGCAACGGAAGCGGCACGGCAAACCCCACCCGGAGCAAGGCCGAATAGGGGCGGCGCGCTCGCGCAAGCGGGCAGGGGTGTTTCGCCCCTAGCGCAAGCTGCGACCGCCCGGGTTGGCTGCTGGAGCGCACGGAGCAATCCGTCGCCTAGACGAATGGCTGCCCCTGCGCGGCCGGTCTTCCTCGGAAGATACCGCGCGCAGGACAGAACCCGGCTTACAGGCCCCCTGGCAATTTCGAACTACCTTGCGATCGCGAGCCCCCTTGCAGTCGCGAACAAAGAGAAAGGCGCTCCCGGATCGCTCCGGAAGCGCCTTCCCGCTGGATGGACCAGGCGCCTAGAATTTCCAGTTGAGGGCCAGATTGGCCTGATTGTTGGTCAATACTCCGCGGCCGAGATCGGACGTGACGCTCAGCTTCGTGCTGAGGTGGCTCGACAGCGACAGCTCCGCCCCCGCGTTGACGGACACCCATTCGGGATCGAGCCGATTAACGATTTCGAACGCTTCTTCGGGCGCACCGAAGAACGAAGCCTCGATCACGTCTTCGGCATCGCCGAGTTCGCGCGCGTAAGCGACCGATCCAAATGCCGAGAGCTTGCCCATGCGGCCGATACCCGTGTCGATCGCGGCCATCGCTCCCAGCTTTGCGCCGAGCGAATCGAAGGTCCGTCCGCGAACGTCGAGACCGAACTCGCCCGCCCCGAATTCGCTATAGCCGCCGAGGTCCGAGCGGACATAGTCGAGACTTGCGACCGGACCGACCATGACGTTCCGGAGCGGCGTCACCGAATAGCCGATGCGAGCGCCCGCGAAAGTCTGATTGCCATCCGCGCTGCCGATGGCGGATCGAAACGACCGGGTGAAATCGCCCTGACTGCTGCGTTCCAGTCCGTAGCTCTGGGTCGAACGGCCGATATACATATCGGCGAAACCGGAACCGAATGCAGTGGCGGTGTAGGCGGCGACCGACGAACTCTCATCCTCGTTCGGTCGGAAACCGGACACGCTCTCCGCACTGTTGCGAATGTTGCTGATAGCGAAGCCGACGCTGACGTTGTCCGCCACATTGTAGTCGGCACCGAGCGTGAGTTCGCCCGCCTGTGCGAAAGCCGATTCCTCGAACGCCGTGGCCCCGCTGTTCCTGTCGCCTTGCGCCATGGTCAGGAACGAGCCGCTCACGGACCCGAAAAATCCGAGCTTTCCATTCGCGCCGGGGGCAAGGCCCGCCTGGGCGAAAGAAGCGCTGCCGGCAGCGGAAAAGCCTGCCGCCGCGCTGCCGGCGCCGCGTAGCGAGAGCGTCCTTTGGGCAATCTGGCCCGTGAAGCGCTGCGAAAAGGCGTTTGCGGTTGCCATCTGACCGAATGCGCTTGTCGGCGTGAGGCCTGCGAGAGTTCGCCCGAACGTCTCGTACCCGGCGTTGTCCACGATATCGAAGAGATGCGAGAATCGTTCGTATTTTCCGCCGAACCGCAGATTGTCGAGCGCGGCTCCGACGGAGGCCAGGCCACTGTCCGAGCC
>CAMPGP010000168.1 GCA_946885545.1 uncultured Altererythrobacter sp. | reverse complement strand
GACGAGGACGACCCCTCGCTTACCCGGCTGCTCGCGCTCGTGAACGAAGGAAACCGCGACGCCGGCATTCAGATGATCGATCGCATGATCGATATGAGCGAGAACGAAGACGCGGCATATTAGGTGCCCCTGAAAGGAACACGATGCTGACCGTCCACCACCTGCGCATCTCGCAAAGCGAGCGGATCGTCTGGCTGTGCGAGGAGCTGGGGCTCGAATACGCGCTCAAGCTCTACATGCGGCGCGGCGACAACAACCTCGCGCCAGACGAGTACAAGGCGCTGCACCCGATGGGGATTGCGCCGGTCATCACCGATGGCGAACTGACACTCGGCGAGAGCGGGGCGATCTGCGAGTATATCGACCGCAAGTATGGTGGCTCGAAACTTTCGCCCGGGCCCGACCACCTGGATTTCGCCGGGCACCTGTTCTGGTTTCACTTCGCCAACGCCACCTTCATGACCAACGGGATGATGGCGCTCGTGACGGGGCGCATGGGCGAAGTGCCGGAGTTCGTGACCGGCCGGATCGCCAAGGCCTGGGCGCTGGCCGAGGCGCGGCTGGGAGAGGCGGAATTCTTCGGCGGCTCGCAGATCACCACTGCCGACGTGATGATGGGCTTCAACCTCACCACCTCGCGCATGTTCGGCGGCACGAGCCTCGATCCCTTCCCCAAGATCGCCGCCTACCTCCAGCGCATCGGCCAGCGCCCGGCCTACCGC
Organism: uncultured Altererythrobacter sp.; assembly: GCA_946885545.1. Next base: position 4,270 of record CAMPGP010000168.1, on the reverse strand, counting down.
CGCGCGATGGAAAAGTGCGAGCCGGGGATGGCTCCCAAGCTCGACTAGGCTGCGTAGCCCGGCACGCCGCCCGCAAGCACCGTCTTCGCTTCGCGGCCGAGCATCGCCATCGCCGCGGCCCAGGGCTGGTGGCCATGGCTGATGCGCGCGACGCCGAGGTCGGCAAGCGCTGCGCGATCGCCGCACGCGGGCGACCAGAGGATGTTCACGGGTAACGGAGAATTCTCGCAGATTGCCGCGATGCAGCCGGCATCGGCGAGGAACGGAACGAACAGCCCGTGCGCCCCGGCATCGACATAGGCGCGTGCGCGTTCGAGCGTTTCGGCGACCAGCGCCTTGCCCTCCGTCGCGACGTCGCGGCCGCGGAACGCGTCGCAGCGCGCGTTGATGAAGAGGCCTGTTGCGGCGGCCGCGGCGAGTCGCTGTGATTGCTCCGCGATCGGCACCAGCGCAGTCTCGCCCGGCAGGCGATCCTCCATGTTGACCCCCGCCGCGCCTGCATTGCGCGCCCGGGCCACAGAGGCGCCGACTTCGGACGGAGAGTGGCCGTACCCCGATTCCATATCGATCGAAACGGGCAGATCGGTCACCGAAAGGATACGCTCCAGATTGACCAGCACGAGGTCGAGCGGCACCGTCTCACCATCCTTGAAACCGAGCGATTCGGCCACGCCGTAGCTGCCGGTGGCGATCGCCTTGGCGCCCGCCTCGGCGACCACCCTTGCAGAGCCGGCATCCCAGATGTTGAACCGCACCAGCGGATCGCCGGGTACGTGGAGCGCGCGGAATCGCTCGACCTTGTCCATCATTTCGCCTCCCGCTTGAGCAGTTCGCGCTTGATGTCGAGGCCATAGGCGTAGCCGCCGAGGTCACCCCCGGTGCGGATCACGCGGTGGCACGGGATCAGCACCGCGACGTTGTTGCGCGCATTGGCGCTGCCCGCCGCGCGGACGGCCTTGGGATTGCCTGCCGCGGCAGCGATCTCGGCATAAGTGCGCGTCTCGCCCGGCGGAATCGCCCGCAGCGCTTTCCAACAAGCTTCCTGAAACGCGGTGCCCTTCACGTCGAGCGGGATATGAGAGAAGTCTCCGGGAGCCTCGACCGTGGCCACAACTTCGGCGAGCAGCATTTCGAAGTCCGCCCCACCCTCGACCAGCTCGGCCTTCGGGAAGCGTCGGCGCAGCTCATTCGCGTCCTCGTCAAACGACAGTCGGCACACGCCCTTGTCGGTCGCGGCGACGAGCATCGGGCCCATCGAGGTCGGCACCACCGCCCAGTGGATCGCCACCCCCGCTCCGCCATTGGTCCATGCACTCGGCACCATGCCCATCCTGCCTTTCGTGTTCTCGTAGAAACGCGAGGGGGCGCCGTAGCCCGCCTCGTAGATCGCTCCGGTCACGCTTTCGCCCGCGCTCAATGCGTCGCGCGCCCGCTCTTCTCGCAAGGCGCGGGCGTAGGCGGCGGGGGAGAGGCCGGTGGCGCGTTTGAATACGCGCTGGAAATGGGTCGGCGAATAGCCGGTGAGCCCGGCGAGTTCGTCGAGCGAGGGCTTGTCGTCCGCCTGCTTGATTTCGTCGATCGCGGCGAGCACCGCCGCCTCGTCGCGCGCCACGTCGTCGGGCAGGCAGCGCTTGCAGGCGCGCAGCCCCGCCGCGCGCGCTTCCGCTCCGCTGGCGAAGAAACGCACATTCGCGCGGCTCGGATGGCGCGCGGCGCACGACGGGCGGCAGTAGATACCGGTCGTCAGCACGCCGGTGACGAAGCGCCCGTCGAAGCGCCTGTCGCGCCGCATGACCGCGGCCCATGCCTTGTCGTCGGTGACCATCTCGGGTTCCTTCATAGCGCTCGCCGCATCCCGCGGCGATAGGTTGCATGGTCATTGCCGATGTGGAGGGCGCCGGCATCCCGGCGCTTGCGGTCAAAACCCGCACCCGCCTACAAGACGCGCCGATGACCCGACTGCTCAGCCTGATCGCCGCGCTGCTCGCGCTTGCCCTGCCCGTTACGACACAGGCCGATCCGGCCGACATCGACGCCGCCGCGCGCGGGGTAGTACGCGTCGTCATCATCGGGACAGACGGGCGCGAGGTGTTCCCCGTCAGCCATGGCACCGGCTTCGCGGTGTCTCCCAACCGGATCGTCACCAATGCCCATGTCGTGCGCGAGGCGCTCCAGGACGATACGCTCCGCATCGGCGTGGTGCCGAGTGAGGGCGGCGAGGCGGCGGATTACGCGCGGCCGGTTGCGGTGAGCCCGGGCAACGATCTCGCGTTGATCGAGATCACCGGCGAGTTGCGCCTCCCGCCCCTGACGATCGCGGCAGGCCCGGCACGCGACGGCGAGGTCTCGGCGGTCGGCTATCCGATGAACGTCGACCGCGCGCAGGGGCTGGAGATGGCCGACATCTTCCGCTCGCAGCCCCCGGTAAAGAGCCGCGGATTCATTTCCGGCCAGCGGCCGAGCAGGCTGTTCGACACCATTCTCCACACCGCGGCGATCGCGCGCGGCAATTCGGGCGGACCGTTGCTCGACGGTTGCGGACGGGTGATCGGCGTCAACAGCTTCGGGACCGATTCGGACGGGTCCGATGGCGAATTCTTCTTCGCGGTCTCGACCCGCGAACTGCTACCGTTCCTGCGCGCGAACGAGGTGGATGCGCGAGTCAACGATCTGCCCTGCCGCAGCCTGGAAGATTTGAACGAGGCCGAACGCGCGCGTGTCGAGCGCGAGCAGGCCGAGGCCCGGCAGCAGATGGCCGCCCGCGCCGAGGAAGCCCGCGTTGCGCGCGCACGCGCACAGGACGAAGCGCGCGAATCGGTCCAGACCGCCCGCGAGAATTCGATGGCGCTCGCCTTCCTGCTCACGCTGCTCGCGGTGGGCGCCGGCGTCGTCGCCTGGCAGGCGCGACAGGCGCGCGAGAGCGGCGAGCGGCGGCTGATGATCGCGGGCACAATCTGCGCGATCGCCGCGATCGCCGCACTGGCGCTGTGGTTCACGCGCCCCGGTCTGGACGAGATAGAGCGGCGCGTCGCCACGGCTATGAACGAAGACGGTGAGGGAACCGATGTGCCCGGTGCCGACGCAACCGGCGACGTGACGCTGACCTGCACGCTGGATCTGTCGCGCAGCCGCGTGGTCGGCGCGCCGGACCGCCAGCTCGAATTCTCATGGCGCGAGGACGGCTGCGTCAATGGACGCACGCAATACGGATTCGCGAGCGGTGAATGGTCGCGCGTTTTCGTGCCGAACGAGGAGGAGGCGGTTTCGGTCAACGTATTCGATCCGGCGACGGCCACCTTCCGCACCGATCGCTATCTGCTCGGTCGCGGAGAGATGAGCGCCGCCCGCGAGGCACGCGGTGCCTACACTCCACCCCAGTGCGGCACGGCCGAAGCCGCCGGCGACCTCGGCGATCTGCAATCCGGCGTTACCGCCCGGCTCCCCGCCGCTCCCAACGAACGCCTGGTCTACACATGCGAGGCCAAGGACGGCTGATCGCGCCCCGGAGTCGGGTTGCATAGTAGGAAACCCGGTGCTAGTCGCGCGCCAGCCTTGCCGGGGTGGCTCGTTCCGCCCGTATCGGCATGGGCGATGCACCGCTATTTTCCGGACCTCTTAAAGGACGAGAGACGCGTGGAGATTTCCGCCGGTATTCAGGCTAGCCTGTCAGGGCGTTACGCCTCGGCCCTGTTCGAGCTTGCCGCAGAGGATGGCACGGTCACGGCCGTCGAATCGGACCTCGAGAAGCTGTCCGCAGCGCTCGCCGAATCGCCCGAGATGCGTACCGCCACCACCAATCCCGAGCTGAGCCGCAAGGCTCAGGGCGCGGCGATGGCAGGCGTGGCGAAGCTGCTCGGCCTGTCCGAGCTGACGACGAATTTCCTCGGCGTTCTCGCCGCCAATCGCCGCCTGGGCGAACTGCCCAAGGTGATCCGCGCCTTCCGTGCGATCGCTGCCGCGCAGCGCGGCGAAGTAACCGCCGAAGTCGCCAGCGCGCATGCGCTCACCGATGCGCAGCTCGCCACGCTCAAGGACAAGCTGACCGCGCGCGAAGGGCGCACCGTCAAGCTCGACGCGAAGGTCGATCCCGACCTTCTCGGCGGGCTCGTCGTCACGATCGGTTCCAAGCGGATCGACGGCTCGATCCGCACCCGCCTCAATTCTCTTGCCCACGCCATGAAGGGCTGACGCCACAAGGCTCGAAGGAAGACACGAACATGGAAATCCGCGCCGCAGAAATCTCCAAGGTCATCAAGGACCAGATCGCCAA
>CAMPGP010000167.1 GCA_946885545.1 uncultured Altererythrobacter sp. | reverse complement strand
CGTCGCTGAGCAGCTTCACCCACGGCTTGCCGAGGTTGATCATCGGCTCGATGGTGAAGAACATCCCGGGCTTGAGCACCGGCCCTGTTCCAGCCTTCGCGGCGTGGATCACCTCGGGCGCGTCGTGGAACAGCCGGCCGACGCCGTGGCCGCAGAATTCGCGCACTACGCCGTAGCGATACTGGCGCGCATGCGCCTCGATCGCAGCGCCGATATCGCCGAGCCGCGCACCGGGCTGCGCCTTCTCGATCCCGATCATCAGGCATTCGTGCGTGACGTCGACCAGCCGCTTCGCCTTGAGTGGCACGTCGCCGATCAGGTACATGCGGCTGGTGTCGCCGTGCCAGCCGTCGAGCAGCGGAGTGACATCGACGTTGACGATGTCGCCGTCCTTCAGCGTCTTCTCGTTCGGAATGCCGTGGCACACCACGTGGTTGATCGAGATGCAGCACGAGTGGGTGTATCCGCGATAACCGAGCGTCGCGGGCACGGAGCCCCCCGCCAGCATCAGTTCGCGCACCTTGTCGTCGATTTCGGCGGTCGAGACGCCGGGCTGCATCATCGGCACGATGGCATCGAGGATGCTCGCGGCCAGCTTGCCCGCGCGGCGCATGCCGTCGAAGCCCGCCTCGTCGTGGAGCTTGATGGTGCCGTCGCGGATCACCGTGTCGCGGCTGTCGATCACCTGATATTCGGTCATACGAGGCGATGTAGCGACTGCGGCGCGAAATTGCGAGCCGTCAGCGGCGCGCGACGAACGCGTCGCGATATTCGGGCTTCACCGCCTCGATCACGGCGGCGTCGACCGGGAAATTGAGTTCGTAAGCCCCCTCGGCATAGGCGCCCGCGACGTACGGCCCGAACCATATGCCGATGCGGTCGAAGGTCTCACCATTCGATGAGCCGACCAGCACGGTCGCATCTTCGACATGCTGGCATGAATCGAAGCCCGCGACATCCTCGGCCCCGCCGCGAACAACCGGCTCGCCCCGCCGCTCCGCACGCTCGGCATCCAGAGCGTCGCACAACTTGGGGCCGAGCGCGTCGTTAAGCGCCTGGGCGGACTGGAACAGGCCCACCCCTTCGACGCCCGTATCCGCCTGCCGGTCCCAGACGAGCGTTTCGAGCCCGTACATGCCATGCGCGCCGCCCGTGTAGGTCGCGAATTCGCCCGACAGGCTGAGGAAGCGCGGCAGATCGGCCACGACCTTCCATTTTTCCGAAAAGCTGTGCGCGCGGTAGGGGTAGTCGTTTTCCTGCGCCTGCTCGCGATCGTCTTCCGACTGCTCGATCAGGGCGGCCTTCGCCTTCTTCGCGTCGGCGTCCAGCCGTGCCGCCAATGCAGGGATAGCGCCGACCTGCGCCGGGTAGGAATGGGCGAACATGTAGAGGTCGTTCTCTTCCTCGACCGATTTCGCCTCGCCAGTAGCCGCCGCTGTAGCGCTTGCGCTCGCCTGCCCGGTCTCGGTTACGCCGAGTTCGTCGCTCACGTCCTCGGGAGAGGAACAACCCGCCAGCGCGAGGGCAAGTGGTGCCAGAGCGGCAAATGTACGAATCGGCATTGGATTTTCTCCCGCGAAAGGCGCTATCGGCACGGGTATGACCTCCGACAGCAATCTCATTCAAGACGACCGCGGGCAGGACGCGGTTCCCATTCACCTCGTCGCGAAGGACGGGTTCGCCGACTGGTCGAAAAAGCTCTCCGCCGGGCAGCGCGCGGCGCTGGCGGCGCAGAAGTTCGACGGCGGCGGATATCAGGTCGGGATCGTGCCCGACGGCGACAAATGGTTCGCGGTCGGCGGCGTGGCCGATCCGGATGCGCTGTCGAGCTGGTGCATGGCCAAGCTCGCCGAAGCGCTGCCCGCGGGCACCTACCGCCGCGCCGAGGGCGAGCCCGGCCCCGCGCTCCATGGCTGGCAGCTCGCCCAGTACCGCTTCGACCGCTACCGCAAGGACGACGAGCCCGCCGGTCCGCGCATTCTGCTGACCAGGGCGGTCAAGGCGATCGAGCCTGCGCTGGCGGAAGCGCGCGCGGTGTGCCTGGTGCGCGATCTGGTCAATACGCCTGCCGAAGACATGGGGCCCGCCGCGCTGGAAGCCGAGGTCGAGAAGCTCGCGAAGGCGCACGGCGGCAAGCTGACCACCGTCAAGGGCGACGCGCTCGAGCAGGGCTTTCCGATGGTTCACGCGGTCGGCCGGGCCGCCGCGCGCCACCATGCGCCGCGCCTGATGCATCTCGCCTGGGGCAAGGAGAGCGACCCCGTGCTCGCGGTGGTCGGCAAGGGGGTATGCTTCGATTCGGGCGGTCTCGACGTGAAATCGTCGGCCGGCATGCTGCTGATGAAGAAGGACATGGGCGGCGCGGCCCACGCGATCGCGCTGGCCGGACTGATCATGGCGGCAGGGTTGCGGGTGCGGCTGCACTTGATCGTGCCCGCGGTGGAGAACGCGATCTCGGCCAATTCCTTCCGCCCCGGCGACGTGCTGCGCAGCCGCAAGGGGCTGACGGTGGAGATCGGGAACACCGATGCCGAAGGACGCCTGATCCTGGGCGACGCGCTGACGCTGGCGAGCGAGCAGAAGCCCGACCTCGTGATCGATTTCGCCACGTTGACCGGCGCGGCGCGCGTCGCGCTCGGCCCCGACTATCCAGCGCTGATGACGCGGCGCGACGAAACCGCCGCAGCGCTTTCCGCCGCGGGCAAGGCGCACGACGACGAGCCCTGGCGCCTGCCCCTGCCCGAAGCCTATATCGAATGGCTCAAGTCGGACATCGCCGACACCAACAACGCGCATGCCAACGCCTTCGCGGGTGCGAGCGTGGCCGGGCTGTTCCTCGACAAGTTCGTGGGAGAGGGGATCGACTGGGCGCACTTCGACACATTCGCCTGGCGCCCCCTGCCCAAGCCTGGCCGGCCCAAGGGCGGCGAGGCCTACGGCTTGCGCGCCGCATGGCACATGTTGCGCGAACGCTACGCCAACGGGTGACGAGGTGCCCCGCCCGCTTGCCCGGCGCGCAGGCACGGGGTAAGCGCCGAGGCAACCAGTTTCCGAGGTTCCAAGAATACACGTGACGGCGCAAGTTCAATACCAGTTGCCCGAAGGCCCGATCGGCCTGCAGGGTCCCGTATCGCGCGTGGCGCCCGGCACGCTGCCGCTTCGCGGCGACCTCGCGCATATCGCGCTCGCCGGGCGCTATCTCGCAGCGCATTACGTGGTGCCTCAGGTTCGCACGGTCGGACTGGCCGGAGCCACTCTGCACGTGATCCCGCGCGACGACGCCGGTTCGGTCGTCGACCTCGCCGCGGGCTCGTCGATCGAGGCGCTCGACTATGCCGGCGACTGGTGCTGGGCGAGCTGCGGACCGGAGGGGCCGAGCGGCTACTTGCGCACCGCGCGCCTCGCACCCGACCCCGCGGCGCCGTGACGACTTCGGTCTTCATCGACGGCGCGGCGGGCACGACCGGGCTGGAGATCGTCGGCCGCCTGCAGGATCGCCCCGAATTCTCGCTGCTCGTGCTCGACGACGCGCGGCGCAAGGATGCGGCCGCTCGCCGCGAGGCGCTCAACGCGGCCGACGTCTCGATCCTGTGTCTCCCCGACGATGCCGCACGCGAAGCCGTGGCGATGATCGACCATGCCAGCGGAACGCGGGTGATCGACGCCTCGAGCGCACACCGTACCGCCGAAGGCTGGACGTACGGCTTTCCCGAGCTCGTGGGGCGCGAGGCGGTCGCGAATGCCGCCCGCGTCAGCAATCCCGGCTGCTACCCCACCGGCTTCCTCGCGCTGGTCGCGCCGCTGGTGCGCGCCGGGCTGCTGCCCGCCGACTGGCCCTATTCGGTGAACGCGGTCTCGGGCTTCTCGGGCGGCGGCAATGCGCTGATCGACCGCTTCGAACACGAACCCGACATCGCCTTCCGCGCCTACGGCCTTGCGGGCGGACACAAGCACCTGCCCGAGATGCAGGCCCATGCCGAACTCGCGCACGCGCCGGTTTTCGCTCCCGCCGTGGTGCCCGCCTATCGCGGGATGCTGGTCGAGGTGCCGCTCAATCTCGCCGCGATGGAAGTCCGCGCCAGTCCGAACAATCTCCGCGAGGCGCTGGCCCAGTTCTACGATAGTTCGCCCGTCGTGACGGTCGCGCCATACCCCTCGCTGGCGAGCGAAATGCTGCTCTCGCGCGACCCCGCGCCGTGGGACGGGCTGGAACTTTCGGTCTTCGGCGATGAGCCTTCGCATGTCCGCCTCGCCGCCGTGCTCGACAATCTCGGCAAGGGCGCGAGCGGGGCGGCGGTGCAGTCACTCAACCTGATGTGCGGACTGGACGAGACAGCAGGGCTGCGCCTCGCTGCCCAATAATTGGGCAGTCACTGGATTCCGATTGGGCAATCGATCGTCTTCGATCGGCGATTTCGGCTTCCTTTGCCCGCCAGGCTCATTGGCACGCTTCTTGATTTGCGCAGGCGGGTAAGCGATGAGCCGACCGGGCGGGCGAAAGTCCGCACGGGTCGGCAAATGGCGCAGGGATCGAAGGCTGCATGAAAAAGATCGAAGCGATCATCAAACCGTTCAAGCTCGACGAAGTGAAGGAAGCGCTGCATGAAATCGGCGTGTCGGGCATCACCGTGACCGAGGCGAAGGGCTTCGGGCGCCAGAAGGGCCATACCGAGCTCTATCGCGGCGCCGAATACGTGGTCGATTTCCTGCCCAAGGTGAAGCTCGAGGTCGTCGTCGGCGACCAGCTCGCCGAGCGCACGGTGGAGGCGATCGCCGCCGCCGCGCAGACCGGGCGCATCGGCGACGGCAAGATCTTCGTCTCCAACATCGAATCCGCGCTGCGCATCCGCACCGGCGAGCGCGACGACGACGCCATCTGACAGTTCAACGGCCCCCCAAGGGGCAACCAAGAGGAAACCACATGTCCAAGGCCAAAGACGTCCTCAAGCAGATCGAGGAGCAGGAGATCGAGTGGGTCGACCTGCGCTTCACCGACCCCAAGGGCAAGTGGCAGCACCTGA
>CAMPGP010000166.1 GCA_946885545.1 uncultured Altererythrobacter sp. | reverse complement strand
CTTCGTCCGCCGTCATGAGCCCGGCGGCGAGATCGGCGTCGATCGCCATCTGCTTTCCGGGCAGAGCGTCGAGCGTGAAGCGCGCAGACACTTCCGACACGCGGCCCGCGCCCTTCGTCACCACGACCAGGTTGATGATCATGAGGATGAGGAAGACGAAGATGCCCACCGCGAAGTTGCCGCCGATCAGGAATGCACCGAACGCTTCGATCACCTTGCCCGCCGCGGCCTCGCCCTCGTGCCCGTTCATCAACACGACGCGGGTGGAGGCCACGTTGAGCGCGAGGCGCAGCAGCGTCGCGAACAGCAGGACCGAAGGGAAGGACGAGAAGTCGAGCGGCTTTTCCGAATTCATCGCCGCCATCAGCACCGCGACCGAAAGCGCGATGTTGAGCACGAAGAACAGGTCCAGCATGATCGGTGGGATCGGAACGATCATCAGCACGATGATCGTCAGGATGCCGACAGGCAGCGCGAGCGCCGGGGCCATGAACGTGCGCCAGGTCACAGGCCGAACGCCCTGAACTTGCCGTAGGCTTCACCGATATGACGCGAGGCGTTCCCGCCGGTCCCGCCGGAGCTGCCGAACGTGGCCTGCAACGTTTCCGCCATCGAGGGGCGGCGGGGTGCTTCGGTCTCGGTCACGGCGAAGGTGCGCCGTGCATGGCCGAATGCCGCCGCAGGGGCGGCGGGCATGTATGCGCCGCCCGGCGGAGCGACGAACCCGCCACCTTCCTTGGCGCCTTCGACCTTGGTGCGCATCAGATCCATGACCTCGCCGACCGAGCGCGAGCGCCCACCCTGGTAGAAGATCGAGGGATTGGCCGACGCGGGCTTGGGAAACAGCGCCGCGGCGGGAGACAGCGGATTGTCGTTCAGCGCGCCGAGAAAGCTCTTCGCGCCGCCTGCGCCGAGGAAGTGGGCGAGGTATAGTTCGGCATGATCGGGTTCGCGGCCGAGAAAGCCGCGCAGCTCGCCCGCGTTGTCGCGTGCGAGTTCGGCGGCCATTAGCGATGAGACGTTCGGGTCGAAGCGCAGCGCCATGATCTGTGAGCGCATACCTGCGTCGCCGACGGTGGCGCGGCCGCCCTGACGGGTAATCGCAGCCTCGGCCCAGTCGAGCCCGTGCGTCTTGCCGTGCCGATCGAGCGTCTCAAGCCAGGTGGAAGAGATGAACTGGTAGAGGCCGGATGCGCTGGACGTGCGCGCCTTCGCGTCGGCGTCGAGGCCGGATTCGATCTTGGCCTGCGCGAGCAGGTAGTCGAAATCGACCCCGGTCGCGGTCGAGGCGCGGGCAATCGAAGCCTGCACGCTCTCGGTCTGCGCTGGGCGCTGGACTGGTGTGACGCCTGACAAGGATGCCCCCGGCTTGGTTGTACCTGCCGGAGTCTAAGCAAGAGGTGTGCCAGAATTGGATCGGGCAGCCCGAGAGGTCAGGCGTGGTAGGGCATTTCCCGCGCTACCGAGGGGAGGCCCGCACCGTAGAGGCTGATCCGCCCGGTCAGCGAGCCGAGGCGCGCCTCTACGTTTGCGGCGATCAGGTTGCGGATCTTGCGGTTGATCTCGTTCAGACGCGCGACCGCGTCGAGCAGGCCGCTGCATTCCTCGTCGAGAGGGCCCTTGGCCTGCCGCTCGATGGTTTCGCACAGCTCGAGCTTGTTGTCCGAGCAGTTCAGGATGCTGTCGAGGTCGAGACCGGCAAGCGCCTGCCGCTCGTTCTCGAGGAGGGCAAGCATTTGCCGGAGCGCATCGCGCAGGGGCCTGTCCACGGTCATTGCTCGTTCCTCAACATGAAGCCTGCGGCAATGATCGCGTCCGCGGTCCTGCCGGGATCGAGCGGGTAGCGGCCCTTCTCGATCGCTTCGCGAATTTCCTTCACCCGGCCACTATCGACCGGAGCGTCTGAGCCTGCCAGCCCGATCGCGGCGAGCGCGACGGCGGGATCGGGTTCGGAGCCGGTCGGCCGCGCGGGTTCCGCGCGGGTGACGGGTGCCGAGCCCCGCGCCCTGAGGCGCGCGAGGATCCCGTTCGGTCCCTGCATCTCGATCCGGTCCATCGGTTCGCTCCGTTCGTGTACCGGAACCAAGGACGGCGCGTGACGCGGGAAATTAAGGGGCCCCGCAAGATTTTGCCGCCTTACGGCAAGCCTATGCCGACTTTGCCGGGATGCGTGATGCGGGCACGGATCGGATCGCGGCCAGCACCGGCGGGGCGAACCCTGATCCATTCGCCGATCGCGCCCGCGTCCAGCGCCTCGCCCTGGCGCGAGATCGAGAACCCCTTTCCCTCGATCGCGATCGAGACTGTTTCCCCGCGCGCGACTACCGGCTGGGCCTTGGCGCCCATCGTGCCGCCACCTTCGACGGGAACGAACAGTCGCCATCCGCCCGCGATCGGGCACCGCACGAGCACGGTCTGGTTGGCATTGCCGTACCATTCGAGCGAGAGCGGGGCAGGGCACTGCGAAAGCTTCAGGCGCCGGTCGACCGGCAGGCGCGCGCCGCCCTGGGCGCCGAGCGGCATGCCGGTGAACTGCGCCACTTCGCGATCGATCGCGGCGTGGTCCTGGAATCCTGCCGCCAGGGCGGGCAGGGCGGCGCTCAGCGCGCCTGCGGCTATCGCTGCTTGGATGCTACGCATGTGGATCACCTTTCGTTCGGAACGGCTTCTGCCGCCCGCTTGGTGTTGCTGGTTGCTACGCGGGTATCTGCAATCGGCGTGCCAGATTGCCTGCCGTCGAAATCGAGCACGGCGACGAGGTCCGCGGCCTGACCGGGTTCGACCACGATCCGGGGCGGATGCCCGGCAGCGGTCGCGTCGGTCGCCAGCGCCAGCGCGCCGGCGGCGGCGTCGTCGGCCATCCCTCGCGGATAGCGCGAGATGATCGTCAGGTGCTGGCGTTCATCGCGCGCCTGACCCGCGAGCCAGTCGCGCAGCGGCGGGGCGTCCGGTGCGGGGCGATAGATGGCAAGCGGTTCGCCGCTTTGCGGGATGTTGACGGCCGCGGGGGGCGCGTGCTCGGCGCGATCGGGTCGGTCGGCCATCGCCGCCGCGGTAACCATGAAGAGGATCAGCGCGAGATCGGCGAGGGTGGTCTGCCAACCGATGCGGGCCGAAGAGAGGATCATGCGGCGGCCTTTTCGTCGGTGCCGCTGCGCTGCGCGGGGATCGAGCGTTCGACCGCCGAAGCCAGCCACACCATCAAATCCTGCCGGTCGCGCTCCTCGGCGCGCGCGCGCCGTGCGATCGCGCTGGCAAGGGGGCTGAAGACGAAATTCGCGAGCACCAGGCCATAGAGCGTGGTGATCACTGCGGTTCCGATCGAGCGCGCGTAGTCGCCGTCGGCCGCGGCCGAAAAGCCGCCCAATGCGACCAGCGTCCCGGCAAGCCCAAGGACGGGGGCGAGCTCCGCGGCTTCGGCCAGCACGCGTGCGGCGGTGTCGGCGGTCGCCTGACGGCGAGCGCGATGACGGGCGTGCTCGTCGTAGAGAGCCTTGATCGAGCGGTGGCGGATGAGTGCGCCAGTCAGGTCGTCGAATTCCCCATCGCCGAAGCTGTGCGGTTCGGCGCGAAGGATGCCGTCACGCCCGATCTCGCGCACCTGAGCGGCGAGCTCGGCGCGCACGCGCTTGCTGTCGAACGGCTTGCTGGGAAGCTGGGCAAGCGTCAGCAGCGCGGTCCGCGCGTCGCGCCAGCCGCACCGCAGCAGCGTGGCGGCGAACGTGCCCAGAAACACGATCGTCGCCGCGACGGGATCGAGCAATTGCATGATGTCCACGTGGATCTCCTTGCATCGAAGAACGCCCCTGGAGGCGCGCGATTTAGCCTCCGGCCGACATTTGCCGCTTTCGGCAACGGCTTGCCGCCCGCCGTCTGCGAATGCCCGGCAACGGGTCTCCAATCGATGAACTGGCACGGTCTTTGCTGGATAAGACCCGAACACGCAGGAGACTGTCATGAGCAACGGCCTTTTCGGCATTCACGGCGCGGCGCTTGAGATCAGGTCGCAGCGCATGGGCATGCTCGGATCGAACATCGCCAACGCGGCGACACCGGGATACAAGGCGCGCGATATCGACTTCGCCGCCGCGCTCGAGGCCCGCATGGGCGGCGCGGAAGGCGAACAGGCCATAGGCTCGGCCACGCGCTATCGTGTGCCGGTGATGCCCAGCCTCGACGGCAACACGGTCGAAATGGCGACCGAACAGGCGGAATTCGCCGAGAACGCCGTCGCCTACACCGCCACCCTCGGGTTCCTTCGCGGACGGGTCGAGACCCTCACGCGCGCGATCAAGGGCGAGTGACGATGTCGAACCCGATGACCCTGTTCGATCTCGGCCAGCGCGCCATGTCCGCCCAGCTGGTGCGGATGAACGCGGCGGCCTCCAACCTCGCGAACGCCGGCAGCGTCGCAGCGAGCGAGGAGGAAGCCTATCGCCCGCTGCGCGCGGTCTTCGCAGAACAGCTCGACGCAGCGACCGGCATGAGCACGGTCAACGTCAGCGAGGTCCAGCGCGCCGATGTCGCACCGGTCCGCCGCCACGAGCCGGGACACCCGCTCGCGGACGCCGAAGGCTACGTCTGGGCCAGCCCGGTCGATGAGAACGCCGAGATGGTCGAGATGCTCGAAGCGTCGCGCCAATACCAGAACATGGTCGAGGCGCTCTCCACCGCCAAGCAACTGATGCTCGAAACGATGAGGATGAAATGAACATAGCAGCGACCAATGCCGCCGCCGGGGCGGCGGGCGTGGCCACCACCGGGCGCGACTACGCTTCGCTCGGCCAGGCCGACTTTCTGCGTCTGCTCACCGTCCAGGTGCAGCAGCAGGATCCGTTCGATCCCGTCGATAACAAGGAGATGCTGGCGCAGATGGCCCAGTTCTCCTCACTGGCGGGCATCAACGACGTGAACGCCAACCTGCAGAAGATTTCCGACAAGCTCGACGTGCTCGCCGCCGCGCAGGCGGAAGCCGCACCCACGACCGAACCCAAGGAGTAAAGACCATGTCTTTCTATACGTCCCTCAACGGGCTCAAGAACGCCCAGACCGACCTGGGCGTTATCGCCCACAACATCGCCA
>CAMPGP010000165.1 GCA_946885545.1 uncultured Altererythrobacter sp. | reverse complement strand
TCGAAGATGCGGATGCGCTCTTCCTCGGGAATGCCGGTGCCGTCGTCCTCGATCCAGATGACGCAGCGTTCGGGGTCCGGCTCCGCATCGATCGTGACGAAGACGCTGCCGCCGCCGTACTTGGCGGCATTCTCGATCAGGTTGCCGAGGATTTCGTCGAGATCCTGCCGCTCGATCGCGACGCGCGCCTCGCGGCTGCCGTCGATATCGAAGCGAACCTCGGGATAGAGCCGTTCGACCGCGCGGCGCACGGCCTCGGCGCTGTCGCAAACCGGGGTCCGCGCATGGCCGACCGAGCGGCGCCCGACGGCGCGCGCGCGCGCGAGGTGGTGGTCGACATGGCGGCGCATGGTGCGCGCCTCGCGGATAACCGTGTCGGCGAGATCGGGCGCGTGCGCCGTAGCGGCGTTGTTGACTACGGTGAGCGGGGTCTTGAGCGCATGGGCGAGGTTGCCCGCGTGGGTCCGCGCCTCCTCGGCCTGGCGCTCCGAATGGGCGAGCAGCATGTTGAGCTCCTCCACCAGCGGCTGGACCTCGAGCGGGAGCGGATCGGTGACCCGGTTCGTGCCGGTCGTCCGGATGCGCTGGATCGCCGCGCGGATCCGGCGCAAGGGCATCAGGCCATAGTAGCTCTGCAGCCCCGCCATCGCGAACAGGCCGAGCCCCAGTACGACGAAGCTCCAGATGATGATCGAACGGATTTGCGCGATCTGCCCGTCGAGCTGCTCGCGCGCGGCGGCGACGGTGAAAGTCCAGCGGGTCTCGCTGTAGGGAAGAATCACCGTGCGCTCGACCACGCGGAGCGGTTCGTCGGGAAACTGGGTGTTGTCGTAGAAGTGCGGCTCGTGGTCGACGTGATCGCTCTGAGGCGTAAGCGTCCGATCCCACAACGACTGCGAAGGCTCGAGCGAGTAGGATTCGAAGCCTTCGCGGCCGTCGGCGGTGATTTGCCAGTACATTCCCGAGTTGGGCTCGAGGAAGCGCGGTTCTCCGATCGGGCGGATGAAGTAGACCTCGCCGTTGGGATCGACTTCGGAAATCGCGATCATCGTGTTGAGCAGATAGCCGAGCTGCTCGTCGAAATTGCGCTCGACCTGTCCGGTCAGCGTCCGTTCGAGCGCAAGGCCCCCGCCGAGCAGGAGCACGACGATCCAGCCCGCGGCGATGAGAAGCATCCGGCGCGCGAGACTGCCGGTGTGCGGAGTCAGGCTATCGTCGCCGGGCACGACCGTACCATGCGTCGCGCCCTCGCCGGCGCCACCCGGGGTGGACGCCGCGTCGCCGCCGTCAGGCGCGGGGGGCGTCTGCGGGGTCGTCGAGACTGTAACCGAGGCCACGTATGGTCGTGATGACTTCCGCGCCCAGCTTCTTGCGGATGCGCGTGACGAAGACCTCGATCGTATTCGAATCGCGGTCGAAATCCTGATCGTAGATGTGTTCGATCAGTTCGGTGCGGCTGACCACCTTGCCCTTGTGGTGCATGAGGTAGCTCAGCAGCTTGTATTCCTGTGCGGTCAGCTTGACCGGCTCTCCGCCCAGCGTGACGCGGCCCGAACGCGTGTCGAGGCGCACGGTGCCGGCAGTGAGTTCGGACGAGGTGTTGCCACTGGCGCGACGGATCAGCGCGCGGAGGCGCGCGATCAGCTCTTCGGTCTGGAAAGGCTTGGCGAGGTAGTCGTCAGCACCCGCATCGAGCCCGGCCACCTTGTCGGACCAAGAATCGCGCGCGGTCAGCACGAGCACGGGAAAGCCGCGCCCCTCGCGCCGCCACATGCCGAGCACGGTCAGCCCGTCGATCTCGGGCAGCCCGAGGTCGAGGATCACCGCGTCGTATTCTTCGGTGGTACCGAGAAAGTGCCCGTCCTCGCCATCGGTCGAGAGGTCCACGGCATAGCCGTTCTGCTCGAGGGTGGATTTGAGCTGTTGGCCGAGTGTCGGCTCGTCCTCGACAATCAGGATGCGCATTGTTCGGTTCGTTCCCCCGGGATCAGGCTGTCGCTAAGTGGGCTTTCGGGTGGAACGCGTCAACAAGCCTGCCGGTTTCCCCCAACCCGAACATGTTCGTCAGCGGCTCCGGCGCAGAACCTTTCCGGTGCGGGCGTCGACATCGACGAACATCACCCGCCCGTCCCTGATGAATTTCAGGCGATAGGCCATCGCGGTCGAATCGTAGGCCGGCCCGAGGTATTCGGCACCCTTCATCGTCGGGATGACGCGCCGCTCGATTTCACGCAGTTGCATCGTATTGCCCGCCCGCATCTCCTTGCGGGCCTCGCCCTGGTCGCTGCGCGACTGGGCCTGGGCCGGAAGCGCGACGACCCCGGATAGCGCGAGGGAGGCGGCGAGGCAGGAGGCAATGAGCTTTCGCATAATGCCACCCTGCCTAGGCGGCGGGCATTGAACAAGTTCTGAATATGCCCGCCGCCGTGCGTTCAGCTAGCGCGTCATCTCGAACTTGACTGTCAGGTTGACGGTGGTGCCGACCAGGCCGGGTTCGATCGGGGTCGGAGCCTTGGCGTCTGCCATCTGCATCCGCGCGCCCGATTCCGCATAAGGGATCGGCCGTCCGGGAACGACGGTCTCGTTCACTTCCAGCAGGCGCACGTCCGAATAGCCCGACCAGCGGGCATACTCGGTCGCCTGAGCGCGCGCCTTGTCGAAGGCGGCCTTGCGCGCCTGATTGCGTGCGGTCGTATCGTCGTCGAGCGAGAAGGTCGGACCGCCGATGTCGGTCGCGCCTGCCGCGACGAGCGCATCGAGAACTGCGCCGGCGCGCGAGACCTCGCGCAGTGTCACGCTAACGCGGTTGGACGCTTGGTAACCGCGAAACACCTGCCGCTGGCGCGCCTGATCGTAATCGTATTGCGCGCCGAGGTTGATGCCCACGGTCTGGATGTCGTCCTCATCGATACCGAGCGCCTTGATCCGCGCGATGACCGAATCCATTCGCTCGGCATTGAGCCGCATCGCTTCGACCGCGGTCGGCGCTTCGGTGGTAACGCCGGCGCTGACGTCCACGATGTCGGGCTTGGCCTTGACGGTCTCGGCGACGGACAGCTCGACCACCGGCCCCTGCGCCTGGATCTGGACCTCGGCGGCTTGGGCGGGAATCGCGACGGCTGCGGCGGCGAGCATCGGAAGGGCGTAACGGATCATGGAGGCACTCCTTGTGTGAACGGCGTGAAATGCGGACAGCGCGGTTACGCGTGGCTGAACCGGGTTGTTCCTGCGACGGATCGCGGCGATAGCGTCCGCAGATCAAAGACGGAGGGGACCCTTGCCTACCTTTACCATTCGCGCGCTGCTCGCCGCGTGCGCCCTGACTTGCAGCACCGCGCTCGCCGCACAGCCCGGCATGGAACCCGTGCCCGACCGCGCCGCGGGCGAAGGCGAAGGCCCCTTCCCCACGCTGGTGATCCGCGGCGCCACGATGATCGACGGCACCGGCGCCCCGCCGATGGGCCCGGTCGACATCGTGGTTGAGGGCGATCGCATCGCCGGGGTTCATCTCGGTGGCGCGCCCGCCGACGAAATCGCGGGCGCGGATCGGACGATCGACGCGCAAGGGATGTTCGTGATGCCCGGATTCGTCGACGTGCACGGGCATAACGGCGATCCGGGCAAGGCGCCGCAGCCGAGCTACGGCTACAAGCTGTGGCTGGCGCACGGGGTGACGACTGTGCGAGGTGTGTCGTTCTATTTCGGGCCCGACCAGCCCGACATCAGCGATGCCGCGCGCAGCGATGCCAACACGATCACCGCGCCTCGCCTGATCCCTTATGCAGCGTTCGGAGACAAATGGGACGGCGGCGATCCGGACACACCGGAAACGGCGCGCGCCTGGGTGCGCTGGATCAAGGCCGCCGGATACCAAGGGGTTAAGTTCTTCAACTCGCAGACCCCCGCCGTTCTCGAGGCCGCGCTCGACGAG
Source organism: uncultured Altererythrobacter sp. (assembly GCA_946885545.1). The sequence goes on along the minus strand of CAMPGP010000165.1, from coordinate 1,155 downwards.
GCGGAGGCGCAGGGCCTCGGCACGGTCGCGCACCTCGCGCAGACGGGCGTGGCCCAGGTCAATGCGCGCAAGGCCGTCGAACTCGGCCTCGACGACGTGACGCACTTCTACGGCCATTTCGAGAGCCTGCTGGAGGACGGCACGGTCGCCGAATATCCGGCGGGCTACAACTATCTCAACGAGCAGGATCGCTTCAGCTGGGTCGCGCGGCTGGCCGACCAGATCGTCGAGCCCGGCAGTGAGGAGTGGGACGATTACGTCGATTTCCTGGTAGACAGCGAGGTCACGCTGAGCCCGACATTCAACATCTATGCCGCGAGCCGCGACGTGATGCGCGCGCGCACGCTCGAGTGGCACGAAAAGTACACCCTGCCCTCGCTGATGAACTTCTACGAGCCGAGCCTGACCAACCACGGCAGCTACTATCACGACTGGTCGACCGAGGACGAAGTCGCCTGGCGACGGTTCTACGCTCCGTGGATGCGAATGACCAACGAGTTCAAGAACAAGGGTGGCCGCGTCACTGCGGGGTCCGATCCGGGCTATATCTACCAGACCTGGGGCTTCGCCTATATTGGCGAGCTCGAAATGCTGCGCGAGGCGGGGCTCAGCCCGCTCGAGGTGATCCAGGCGGCGACGATCAACGGCGCGCGCGAAATCTACGAGCCCAAGGGCGTGGAGCCGCCGATGGGCCGGATCGCGGTGGGCAAGCTGGCCGATCTGGTGATCGTGCCCGAGAACCCGCTCGACAATCTCAAGGTCCTCTACGGCACAGGGCACAAGCGGCTCAACCGCCAGACCAACGTGCTCGAGACCGTGGGCGGGGTCCGTTGGACGATCAAGGACGGCATCGTCTATGACGCGCCTGCACTGCTCGAAAGCGTGGCGGCTATGGTGGAGCGGCAGAAGGCGGCGCAGTAAGGCGGCTTGCGAGGAGGCGCGCCGTGGCCTAACCGGCGCGCCTCATGGCGCAACCTCCGATCCTCTCCTGGGAAGGCCTCGGCCTGCAGCAAGGCGGCCGCTGGCTGTTCGGCGGACCCGATCAGAGCGGCGGTATCGACCTGCATATCGGCCCGCGCGACCGGCTCGCACTGATCGGCCGCAACGGCGCGGGCAAGACCACGCTGTTCCGCCTGATCGCCGACCAGATCGAGG
>CAMPGP010000164.1 GCA_946885545.1 uncultured Altererythrobacter sp. | reverse complement strand
GACAGGAATACCCGTGTCCAACATCCGCCATGCGCTCAACACCCGGCGCGCCGACGACTTCGCGCAGTGGTATCAGGAGGTGATCTCCGCTGCCGACATGGCCGAAGAATCGGGTGTACGCGGGTGCATGGTGATCAAGCCGTGGGGTTATGGAATCTGGGAGCGCATCCAGCGCCTGCTCGACGCGCGGATCAAGGCCACCGGTCACGACAACTGCTATTTCCCTATCTTCATCCCGCTCTCCAACTTCGAGCGCGAGGCCGACCACGTCGAAGGCTTCGCCAAGGAAATGGCGGTCGTCACCCACCACCGCCTGATCGCGGATGGCAAGGGCGGTCTGGTGCCCGATCCCGAAGCGAAGCTGGAAGAGCCGCTGGTCGTGCGTCCCACGTCAGAAACGATCATCGGCGATGCGATGGCGCGCTGGATACAGTCGTGGCGCGACCTGCCGCTCAAGCTGAACCAGTGGGCCAACGTCGTGCGGTGGGAAATGCGCACCCGCATGTTCCTGCGCACGAGCGAATTCCTGTGGCAGGAGGGGCATACCGCCCACGAGAGCGAGGCCGACGCGAAGGAGCACACGCTGCGCATGCTCGAGGTCTATCGGGCCTGTGCGGAAGAAGACATCGCCATGCCCGTGATCGCGGGCGAGAAGCCCGAGCACGAGCGCTTCCCCGGCGCGGTCGAGACCTGGTCGATCGAGGCGATGATGCAGGACGGCAAGGCGCTCCAGGCGGGCACGAGCCACTATCTCGGGACCAATTTCGCGCAAGCTGCGGGCATCCGCTATCAGGATCGCGAAGGCAGCCAGCAGCTGTGCCACACGACCAGCTGGGGCGTTTCGACGCGCCTCGTCGGCGGCATGATCATGACCCATGGCGACGACGATGGCCTGCGCGTGCCGCCGAAACTCGCGCCTTGGCAGGTGGTGATCCTGCCGATGCTGCGCGAGGACGATGGCGACGCCGCGCTGCTCGAGTATTGCGAGGGATTGCGCGCAGCGCTCGCCGGACAGTGGACGCTCGGCGAGCCGGTGCGCGTGCTGCTCGATAGCAAGCCGGGCAAGGCCGCGGCCAAGCGCTGGGACTGGGTGCGCAAGGGCGCGCCGGTGATCGTCGAGGTCGGCGGTCGCGACATGGACGGCGGGGTCGTCAGCCTGCTGCGCCGCGACCGGCTTTGGGGCGAGAACGGCAAACCCGCCTTCCAGACGCCGACCCGCGACGATGCGTCGCAAACAATCCCGGTGATGCTCGACGAGATCCAGCAGGCCCTGTTCGCCGATGCGCGCGACCGGCGCGAAGCGAACATCACCCGCGGCGTCGACAGTATGGCCGCGATGAAAGCCTTCTTTGCCTCGAACGGCCGCTATCCGGGCTGGGTCGAGGTCCAGTGGTCGAAGCCGACCGGCGCAGCGCTGGAGAAGGTGATCGAGGAGCTGAAGGCGCTCAAGCTGACCGTGCGCAACGTGCCAATCGGCGCTGTGGCGGCCGATGGTGCCTGTCTGTTCACCAGGGAACCCGCGGTCGAGCGCGTTTTGGTGGGCAAGGCTTACTGAAGGCTGGACGCAGCAGGTCGCAAGGCCTTGTAATCGACGGGCATGGCGGCAAGAGTGCACGCCATGCACAAACTCCTCCCGCTCGCAGCCATCCTCGCCGCCGCTCCGCTGGCCGCGCAGGACCACCCCGCCGACAGCGTCTCGCAGGAGCGCCTCCGAACCGACGTCGAAAAGCTGGTGAGCTTCGGCACACGGCACACCCTGTCGGCGCAGGACGATCCCGAGCGCGGCATCGGTGCGGCCGTCGACTGGGGTCTCGCCGAATTCGAACGGATTTCCGACCGCTGCGGTGATTGCCTCACGGTAGTCGCGCCCGAACGCATGGTCAGCGGCAATCGCATCACCACGCCGGTCCGGCTGCGCAATGCGGTCGCGATCCAGCGCGGCACCGAGCGGCCGAACGAGGTCGTGATCGTCCAGGGCCACATCGACAGCCGCGTCAGCGACGTGATGGACTTCACCAGCGATGCGCCCGGCGCGAACGACGACGGTTCGGGCACCGCGCTGGTGATCGAGGCTGCGCGCGTGCTGTCGCAGCGCAAATACCCGACGACGATCGTCTACGCGCTGCTCTCCGGCGAGGAGCAGGGGCTCTACGGCGGGCAATTGCTGGCCGACTATGCCGAGGAAAACGGCTGGACGGTCAAAGCCGTGCTCAACAACGACATCGTCGGCGGCAGCTGCGGCTCCGACGGCTATTGCGACGACGAACACGTGCGCGTCTTCTCCGAGGGCCCGCGCGCCGATCTCACCGACGAGATCCGCGCCGCTCAGCGCCGGAACGGCGGCGAGAACGACAGCCCGGGCCGCAACCTCTCGCGCTGGATCGACCAACTGGCCGAGGGCAATGCGGGCGGGCTCGACGTGCGGCAGATCTGGCGCACCGACCGCATGGGCCGCGGCGGTGACCAGATCCCCTTCCTCGAGAAGGGCTATCCCGCAGTCCGCTTCTCCGTCGCGGTCGAGGATTACGATCATCAGCACCAGGATCTGCGCACCGAGGACGGCACCGTCTACGGCGACACCATCGACGAGATGGACTTCCCGTATCTCGCCAAGGTCACCCAGCTCAACGTCCGCGCGCTCGACCGCCTGGCGCGCGCGCCGCTGCCGCCGACGCCGAGCGCCGAAGCCGCAGTGCAGACCTTCACCGCGCTCGCATGGGACGAAGTGCCGGGCGCGGCGGGCTACACGATCTGGCAGCGCCGGACCGACGAACCCTACTGGCGCGACAAGCCGGTGATCGAGAACGTCGTCGCCACCAGTGCGAAGCTCGAAGGCGTGCGCGGCGACGACTGGATATTCGGCGTCAGTTCGCGCGCCGCCGACGGCACGCAGAGCCCGATCGCCAGCGCGGTCCCGGCAGGCGGATTCCATCCCATCAAGGAGTAGCGGCAGCCTTTGCGGCACGGGGTGCAATCCGCATTACAATCGGTTAGTGTCGCGCGGGGAGGTCGATCGGAAAGGAGACGACCCATGTCGCACATCGCAAATTCGCGTCTCGGAAGGTTTGCCGTTGCCGTGGCACTCGCGACCATGCCCGTCGCGGTGCTCGCGCACCACGGGTGGAGTTCCTACAACGAGGACGAGCCGATCACGCTGAGTGGTCCGCTGCATGACGTGAACTGGGGCAATCCACACGGTTCGGCCAAGATGAACTGGCGCGACGGCGAATGGGACGTGGTCCTCGCGCCCGTCTCGCGCATGGAGCAGCGCGGGCTGACGCTCGACGCGATCGACGATGGCAAGCGCATAACCCTGACCGGCTATGTCCGGCGCGACGGTACGCGCGAGATGCGCGTGGAGCGGATCAAGGCGGGCGGCAAGATCGTCGAACTGCGCTGAGGGTCGGTACTGGTGGAGTCGCTTCTACTCAGCCTAAACGGCTGGCTCGACGGCATCGGCCTGGTCGATTGGGCGCGGGGAAGTGCGATCATCTATCCGATCGCCAACGTGCTGCACGTTCTGGGCGTAGTGATGCTGGTCGGCGCGATCGGAGTGGTCGACCTGCGGATCGTTGGCCTGTGGCGCAATCTGCCGCTCGAACCGCTCGCCCGCGCGCTGACGCCAGTCGCGGTCGCGGGACTCGTGGTACAGGCCGGATCGGGCCTGGTGCTGTTCGCCGCGGACGGCGAGGCGCTGTCGGGTTCGGGCACTTTCCAGGCCAAGCTCGTGCTCGTGACGTTGGCACTCGCCAATGCGCTGACCTTCCGCTTTCGCTGGCGCAGGGAGAGGCCCGGCCCGCTGTCGCAGCCGCTGCCGATCGAGCGCGCCTCCGCGATGCTGTCGCTTCTTCTGTGGGTCTGCGTCGCGATGCTCGGCAGGCTCATCGCCTACTACTGATCGTGGCGGCTTGAGCGGGCCCGGCACAAGGCCCATATGGCGGCGATGCAACATAACAAGAACCACGGCCTGCCTTCGCGCGAACAGATCCTCGAATTCATCCAGTCCAGCGACAAGGTCGCGGGCAAGCGCGAGATCGCCAAAGCGTTCGGGCTCAAGGGCCAGGAAAAGATCGCGCTCAAGAAGCGCCTCAAGGACATGGCCGAGGAAGGCCTGATCGACGGCAAGAAAACCGCCTATCACCGCATGGGCGGGGTGCCCAAGGTCACCGTGCTGCGGGTGCTGGAGATCGAAGACGGCGAGCCGTTCGCGATCCCCGACGCATGGCAACCCGACGACGCCACCCCGCCGCCGCGCCTGCGCGTGATCGAGGGCAAGAAGAAAGGTGCCGGGCGGCACCCCGCGCTCAAGGTCGGCGACCGCATCCTCGCGCGCACCGAAGAGGCGGGGAAGGGCTGGAAGGCCCACGTGATGAAGAAGCTCCCCGCGCGGACCGAGGGGTTGATGGGCGTGGTCGAGATCGACCAGGCCGGCAAGGGCTGGCTCGCGCCCGTCGACAAGCGGGTGCGCCAGTCCTCGCCCATCTCCGATCTCGGCGGGGCCGAGGCCGGCCAGCTGGTGCTCGCCGAGCCCGCAGGTCGCGGGCACCGCGCAGGCGTGAACGTGGTCGAAGTGCTGGGCGATCCGCTCGCGCCCAAGAGCTTCTCGCTCATCGCGATCTCGAAGCACGGCATTCCGCACGTCTTCGCCGAGGAGACGATCGAGGAAGCGAAGCGCGCCGCCAAATTGCCACTGAGCGAGGACAAGCGCGAGGACCTGCGCCACCTGCCGATCGTCGCGATCGACCCGGCCGACGCACGCGATCACGACGATGCGATCTGGGCCGAGCCCGACGGCGAGGGCGGCTACCGCGCACTCGTCGCCATCGCCGATGTCAGTTTCTACGTCCGCCCCGGTGGCGACCTCGACCGCGAGGCGAGGAAGCGCGGCAACTCGGTCTATTTCCCCGACCGCGTCGTGCCGATGCTGCCCGAGGTCCTCAGCGCCGACGTCTGCTCGCTCAAGGAAGGCGCCGACCGCGCGGCGATGGCCTGCCACCTGGCGATCGACCGCCACGGCCACGTGACCTCGTTCCGCTTCACCCGCGCGCTGGTCCGCATCGCCGAGGTGATCGCCTACGAGGACGCG
>CAMPGP010000163.1 GCA_946885545.1 uncultured Altererythrobacter sp. | reverse complement strand
GAACTCAAGCTGGCGATCCTCGATCGCGTAGATCGCGTCAGCGCCCCAGTTGGTCGGATCGCCCGCCTGACAGCGCGGACGCCCGCCGCCGCCCCATTCGTCGGTGAACAACACCTTGGTGCCATCGTTGTTGAACGTCGCCGAGTGCCAGTAGGCGAAGCCCTTGTCGGTCACGTCGTCGATCCGCTCCGGCTTCAGCGGGTTGGAGATGTCGAGGATGATCCCGTTGCCCGAGCACGCCCCTGCCGCGAGGTTCTTCGCCGGGAACACGGTGATGTCGTGGCACTGGTTGGTGACACTGGTGTCCTGTGTCCCCTCGCCGTGGTCGCCGCCGCGCCACAGACCGGCGATCTCGCCATCCTTGGCGAAGACGCGCGGGCGATCGACGATGCGCGCGGCGGCAGGATTGTCGACCGGGATCTCGATCACGTCGATCGAGAACAGCGCGGTGTTGTCGCCCGGCGCATCGGTGCAGCCCTCCAACTCGTCTTCCTCGCGGACGTAGGACGTGCCCGAGTTGTAGACCACGATGCGGCGGTCGTCGGCCGAGACGATCGAGTGCGTGTGGCTGCCGCGGCATGTCTGCACCTGGCCGACCTGCACCGGACGGCTGATGTCGGAGATGTCGAAGATCCGCAGGCCGCGGAAGCGCTCGGGGCTGGTGCGCCCGTCGACGCCCTGCAACCCGCAGTCGACCCGCGCTCGGCTGTCCTCGACGCTCATCACCAACAGGTCGCCGACGATCGAGACGTCGCCCTGCCCGCCGGGGCACACGGTCGAGCTGACGAGCTGCGGCACGCCGTCCGCGCCGAGGCGGTAGGCGTTGAAGCCGTGATAGTTGCCCGCGACCATGAGATCGCCCGAGAACGCCATGTCGGTGTTCGCGAACGACAGCAGCGAGCCGCGTTCGCCGAACTGCGGCTTGTCCTCTTCCTCTCCGTCCTTCTTCGGCTTGGGCTCCTCGCCTTCCTTTTCGGGCTTGAGCGGCCGCAGTTGCGCGGGGTTTTCGGGATCGAAGAAGCCCGCCGGCTTGGGCAATGCGACGACGTGCCGCAGGTTCTCGATCGCTTCGCCCGCGTCGCGGAAGCCGGGATCGAGCGCGACACGCGGATCGGTCGAGAGGGCGGCGAGGACGGTGTTCATCCGGCCGATTTCGGCTTCCTGGTCACTCACGACATCGTTGGTGAATTCGTAGGTCACCGGTTCGTAGGCGGTGCCCGGCTGGCGGTGGAGTTCCTCGACCATGTCGATCGCGCCGAGGTGGTGGGGAATCATCAGCTCGAGGAACAGCCGGTCGAATGCGGTGCCCTTGGACGCGGCGAGCTGCGCCATCCGTTCGGGCGTCGCCATGCCTTTCATCATGCCGTCGTGATGCGCGTGGCCCATACCCGTCATTGCGATCGGCTGGCTCCGTTCGCGCAGCCAATCGGTCATGAACCCGATCTCGTCCTTCTGGCTCGCGTCGATGCGGCCGGCGATGGCCAGGATATCGGGATTGTTGGTCCGACCCTCGACCAGATCGGCCATGTCGACCGCCTGCTGGTGGTGGACGATCATCCCTTGCATGAAGGAGACGTCGCCCGGTGCCCAGGCGGTGTTGGCGAGTTCGGTCGCTTCCGCCGCGCTGAGCGTCTCGGTCGCTTCGCCCGGCGCGCCCGGCTGTAGGATCGGTGCGTCCTGCGCGGCAAGCGTGGTGGCGGTGGCGAGCAGGCTGGCGGCGAGCGACAGGCGTGCGATATGGCGTGCGGTCATTTTTAATGCGTCCCCTTCAGGAATTCCCCGGCCGGGAAAAGGGACTATCCCACGGCCCGAGTCAAGTTGCCGCCCGTCGAGCGCTATCGGTCGTTCGTCGCAGGCCCGAGCACCCGACCTGCCACCGCGTCGAGCTTCGCCAGCACTGCAGGATCGCGCGCCTCCGCGGCGGTGATCAGGGCATGGTCGAGCATGGTATCGATCGGCGAAGGGGCACGGTCGCGCGGCAGCGCGGCGACGAAGCGCCGGATCGCCTCGTGCGCGATGGCCCCGTTCGACTGCATCTGGGCGAGGACGTCGCTCACCGCGACCGGCGGCGCATCCTCGCGCCAGCTGTCCCAGTCGGTGACCATGCCGATAAGGGTATATGGGAGCTCCGCCTCGCGTGCGAGCTTCGCTTCGGGCATCGCGGTCATGCCGATCACATCGGCGCCCCACTGGCGATAGAGCCTGCTTTCGGCGCGGGTGGAGAACTGCGGCCCCTCCATCGCCAGATACGTGCCCCCGCGCGCGACCTTGCCCCCGGCGGCATCGAACGCTGCGGCCGCCAGGTCCGCGAGCCGCGGGCAGACGGGATCGGCCATGCTCACGTGCGCGACCATGCCCGTGCCGAAGAAGCTCGACGGCCTCGCCCCGACGCCCTTCGACGTGCGGTCGATGAACTGGTCGACCGCGATGAACCGGCCCGGCGCCAGATCCTCGCGCAGCGAGCCGACCGCGGAGATCGCGAGAATGTCGGTGCAACCCGCGCGCTTCAGCGCATCGATGTTGGCGCGCGCATCGAGGTCGGACGGTGCGATACGATGCCCGCGTCCGTGGCGGGGCAGGAAGCGCAGCTTCACCTCGCCGATCCGCCCGCAGAGGATTTCGTCAGAAGCCTCGCCGAACGGCGAGCGGACACGAATCCACTGCGCATCCTCCAGCGTGTCGATCGCGTAGAGGCCGGAGCCCCCGATGAAGCCGATTGTCCACCCGCCCATCGCGCGAAACTAGCTTCGCGCCGCAGGCACGCAACAAAATTCCCGCTCGCCCGTTGGTCTGTCGGAACGAGGAGAATGCCCCCATGAAATTGCCGCACAAGGCCCATGTCGCGCTGGTCGATGGAGAAACGTTCGTCGTGATGCGGAACAAGGGCCAGCCGTTCGAGCCGGTGCTCGAGACGGTGGCCAAGCCCGACCTTTCGGCGACCAACTACAGCGCCGGCGTCCGCCATCAGGACCCTGTAAGCCAGCGGCACGGGCGCACCGACCTCGAAGAGCTCGCGCACGGCGCGGCGGCCGCTGAGTGGCTCAACGCCAAGGCGATCGCCGGCGAGATGGACGACCTGCTGGTAATCGCCGATCCCAAGACGCTGGGCGAAATGCGGCGCCACTACCACGGCGAGCTCGAGAAGCGGCTCGTGGGCGAAATCGCCAAGACGATGACCGGCGAGACCAGCGACCGCATCGCGGGCGCGATCGCCGCGGCATAGCTCTGCAGCCCGGTTGATCGCTGGCGAGCCACCGCTCGTCGCCCGCCCGCTTGCCGGGTCGAATCCCGCTCCGTTAAGCCCTTGCAAACCAAGGGAGGGTATAACGGGCGCATGGGACTGGGATCGGGAATCGTGAGAGGACTCGCCGGGGCAATTGCTCTCGGTATGGCTGCGACGCAGCCGGTCCAGGCGCAGACTGCCAGCTACGAGGCGGCGTTCGACAGCGTGCTCGGCACGGAGACGCGCGCTCCGCGTACGTTCGAGGCCGTCTACCAGAGCGGGTTCGAGCGGCAGGTGGCGCTCGCCGCCGACGGCACCAAGGGTCGAATCGGCGTGGCCGTGCTCGATCTTGCGACCGGTCAGGAATTTTCCGTCCTCGGGGATCAGCGCTTTCCGATGGCGAGCACCAGCAAGATCGCGATCGCCGCGACCTTCATGGAAGGCGTCGAACAGGGACGGTGGAGCCTGTCGAGCGAATTCCCGCTGATGATACCGATCCGTTCCGCGGCCTTTTCCAGCGTCAAAGCGCCGGTAAAGGCGGGCAAGCACCTTCCCGCGCGCCAGTTGATCGAACTGATGATCACCCGCTCGAGCAATCCGGCGACCGACGCGCTTCTCGCCGCAGTCGGCGGGCCCCAGGCGGTCAACGAATGGATGCGCCGCGCCGGGATCGAGGAATTCCAGCTCAGCCGCGACATCGCCACGCTGGTCCGCGACGACGGCGAGATCGACCCCGCCCGCGCGATCGACCTGCGCGACAGCGCCACGCCGCGCGCCATGACCGAACTTCTCGCCGGGCTCTACCAGGGGCGCTGGCTCAACGCGAGCAGCCGCAGCGTCATCATCGGCGCCATGGAGCGCTGCATCACCGGCAAGCGCCGCATCCCCGCGCTGCTTCCCGCCAGCGCGACCGTGGCGCACAAGACCGGTTCGCTCAACAATACCTCGAGCGACATCGGCATCGTGCGCACCGCCGACGGGCGCGCCTTCGCGGTGGCAATCTATGTGACGGGGCAAGGTTCACGACCGGCTCGCGAAAGCCGCATCGCCCAGATCGCGCGCTCTGTCTTCTCGGGATACGACACGCCGGGCGGCCCGACCTGGGCCGAGGCGACTTACGCTACGGGCGGCTGAGCCGACAGCTCAGCACTCGCGCGCACGTGGCGCTCCAGCATCGCACGCAAAGAGAAAGGGCGGCGCCTCGCGGCACCGCCCTTCCCTTTATTCGCTAGACGATAGCGAAGATCAGTCGGCCTGAGCTTCGGTGGTCGTCTCGTCCTGCACGTCGGCTTCGACTTCGGCAGCAGCGGCATCGGCTTCGGCAGCGGCTTCTTCGGTCGCGCCTTCGACGGCGGCGCCGGTGTCGGCAGCGGCGTCTTCAACGGCGGCGCCCATGGCGTCGGCATTGGCTTCGGTGTCGGCGGCGGCGCCTTCGACGGTCTCTTCAGCGGCGTCCTGGGTGCCTTCCGAGCAAGCGGCGAGGGTCAGAGCGGCACCGGCAGCGGCGGCGGCGAGAATGATCTTACGCATATGTCAAATTCCTTGAACAGCGAGTGGTTTTCCCCACGACCCATCGGGCCGAGGCGCGAAGCCCACAAGCGAGTGAACTTCGAGCCGCCCAAATAATGGCCACTTTGTGGCGTTGCAAGCGATTTGACACTTTTGCGCCGCAATTCGTCGCATTCCCGCTTGGGGCGCCAAGCGATGCGAAACCGGCTGACCGGCGCGAAATGCGCTGCTACCACGCCCGCGATGGCAGACAAGCAGCATCTCTACCTGGTCGACGGATCGAGCTACATCTTCCGCGCCTACCACCGACTTCCGCCCCTGACGGACCCGGAGGGAACGCCCGTGGGCGCGGTCTACGGCTACACGACGATGCTGTGGAAGCTGGCCGACGATC
>CAMPGP010000162.1 GCA_946885545.1 uncultured Altererythrobacter sp. | reverse complement strand
CATGCTCGGCCTGGGCCTGCATCTCCTGCATCAGCCACGGGCCCTGGATCACGTCCTTGAAGCCGGGATAGTTCTCGACGTCGGTCGTGATGGTCAGCTGGCCGCCGGGCTGGAGGCCCTGCACCACGATCGGCTCCATCATCGCGCGCGCGCCGTAGATCGCTGCCGAATAGCCGGCCGGGCCGGAGCCGATGATGAGCATCTTGGTGCGGTGGGTAGCCATGCGAAAAGTGTCCGTGTGTCTGGAGTGCGGACCCGAAAGGTGGGTCAGGTATCGACGAGATGCAAGCGCAGCGCCTCGCGCCGCGCGTCGTCCACCTCCAGCACATCGGCGAGGAACACGTCGAGCGAGCCGTGCGCTTCCTCCACAGCTTCGCGCATGGCGTGGAGATAGCGTTCGTCGACGCCCATCAGCACGCGGATCGTATCGTCGTCGACCGCGCCGTACTTCGTTCGGATCGTCTCGCCGCCCGCCGCAATCCGCGCTTCGATATTGCCCGCGGTGTTGGTGAGGAGGAAATCCTCCATCGCGTCGTCGGGATGAACGCCCAGCGCATGGTGGAGCAACGCCACGGCCATGCCCGTGCGATCCTTGCCCGCGAGGCAATGGACGAGGCTCGCCCCGCCCCCTTCCGCCAGCGTCGCGAAATAGCGCTTCATCACCCACAGAACCGGGGTGCGATTGGGCAGGTTGCGATAGATCTGCTCCATCGCGCGGTGGGCGCCGTCGCGCGTCAGCACGCCGTCGGCAGCCTCGACGTGCGGGGCGAGGTTGGCGGTCTCGCCTTCAAACGCGATCACTTGCGCGCAGAACCCGTCGCCGCGGCGGCAGGGATAAGTCTCGCGCTCGCTCGCTCCACGAAAGTCGATCACGTGGCGCAAGTCGAGTTCGGAAATCTGCGCCAGATCGGCGTCGCTGGCGTCGACGTGCTGGCCCGAGCGGAACAGCGTGCCGCGCTTCATCCGCCCACCGCCCGCGACCGCATAGCCGCCGTAGTCGCGAAAGTTGTGAACTCCTTCGAGCCGGATGACGCGATCGTGGTTCATCGCGCGCGGCCCTGCCATGCGACCGGGCGCGGCACAAGCGGTCAGGCGTCCGCCGTCAGCTCGGCGAGATCGGTGGTGAAGTTCTCGGTCCAGCGCTGGACGTTGTCATCGCGCACGGTGCGGATCATGCTCTCCCACCGCTTCCTGCGCTCGGCAAGCGGCATGTCGAGAGCGACGCGGATTGCGTGGGCGAGATCGTCGGGGCTGTGCGGGTTCACCAGCACCGCATCGGTGAGTTGCTGCGCTGCCCCCGCGAAGCGCGACAGCACCAGCACGCCTGGATCGTCCGGGTCCTGCGCCGCGACGTATTCCTTGGCGACGAGATTCATCCCGTCACGTAGCGGCGTCACCAGCCCGATCTTCGCTGCGCGGTAGAAACCGCACAGTTCGGCCAGTGAATGGCCGCGGTTGACATAGCGGATCGGCACCAGATCGACTTCGGAGCGCGCGCCGTTGATCTCGCCGGTCTTCTGTTCGAGCAGCGCGCGGATGTGCTGATAGGATTCGACATCCTCGCGGCTGGGCGGGGCGATCTGGATGAACACCAGGTCGCGGACGCGCTCGGGAAAGGCGTCGAAGAAGCGTCCGATGCCGTCGATGCGCTCGGGCAGGCCCTTCGAATAGTCGAGCCGGTCGACCCCGATCATCGCCGTACGCCGCCGGGTGCTCGACAAGAGTCTTTGACCGGCCTGCCTCGCCTCGCCTGTCTCGGACTGCGCGGTCAGATGTTCGTAATCGATCCCGATCGGGTAGGAGCGCGCATATGTCGTGCGGCCTTCGAACGTGATCCGCCCCGTGTCCTCTTCGGTTTCCGCGCCGAGTTCCTTCTGGCAGTAGTGGCAAAAGCTCTCGAGCCATTCCTCGGTCTGAAAACCGATCACGTCGTACTCGAGCATCGTGCGCACGAGACGCTCGTGATAGGGCAGCGAGACGAACAGCCGCGTCGGCGGCCACGGCGTGTGGAGGAAGAACCCGATGCGGTTCTTCACCCCGCGCTTGCGCAAGCGCTCGCCCAGCGGCAGCAGGTGATAGTCGTGGACCCATACGAGATCGTCGAGCTCGATCAGCGGCGCGACGCTTTCGGCGAAGCGCTCGTTGACGCGCTCGTAGCCCTTGGCGGTTTCGCGCTCGTATTCGGTCAGGTCGAGCCGGAAATGGAATAGCGGCCACAGCGTCGCGTTGGCGTAGCCGTTATAGTATTCCTCGATGTCCTGATGCGGCAGGTCGACCGTCGCGGTCGTCACGCCGCCGTGCTGCTGCATGTTGATATCGCCGGTAAATTCACCGCATTCCTGGCCCGACCAGCCGAACCAGATGCCGCCGTGCTTCTTGAGCGCCGCGTTGAGCGCGCCCGCCAGCCCGCCTTGCGCCCCCGCCGCGCCACGCGCCTTCGGGACCGCAACGCGGTTCGAGATGACGACGAGGCGGTTTATCGCAGTTCGCTCCACGGTTTGGACAGCAGGCCGGCGCAGTTGATTATACCTACCAGCGAATAGGTCTGGGGGAAGTTCCCCCACAGCTCGCCGGTGTCGAAGTCGAGATCCTCCGAAAGCATGCCCGAGGCGGTGCGGTGCGCGAGCATCGTCTCGAACAACGCGCGCGCCTCCTCGTCACGCCCGGCCATGTGCAGCGCTTCGATTAGCCAGAACGTGCAGACGTTGAACGCGGTCTCGGGCAGGCCGAAATCGTCCTCGCTGGCGTAGCGCAACATGTGCTCGCCGCGCCGCAATGCCTTCTCGATCGCGACGAAGGTCGACTGGAAGCGCGGATCATCGGGCCGCAGGAAGCGCAGCTCGACCAGCTGCAACAGGCTGGCGTCGAGATAATCGCTCTGGAAGCTGGCCTTGAAATGCCCGCCATCGTCGTCCTCGACCCAGGCCTCGCGTTCGACCCGCTCGCGGATGGCATCGGCCCGCTCGCGCCATAGCCGGCGACGATCGTCTTTGCCGATATGCGCCGCGATATTGGCGAGTCGGTCGCAGGCGGCCCAGCACATCACTGCGGAATACGTGTGGACCTCCTGCCGGGTCCGGAATTCCCACAGGCCGGCATCGGGCTGATCGTGCATCTTCCACGCCATCTCGCCCACCTTCTCCAGGCTCGCGAAGTCGCGGTCGTCGGCAACGCGAAGCAGGCGCTTGTCGAAGAACGCTTGCGCAGTCGGCATGACGATCTGACCGTAGCAGTCGTGCTGCACCTGATAATAGGCCGCGTTACCCACGCGCACCGGCCCCATGCCGCGATAACCCGCGAGATGCGCGGCGGTCGTTTCGTCGAGCGAATTGTCGCCCATCACCGAATAGAGCGGCTGGATCGCCCCGCCCTGCGCCGAATCGACAATATTGCGCAGGTAGGAGAGATATTTCTCGAGCACATCGAGCGCACCGAGCCGGTTCAGCGCCTGCACGGTGAAATAGGAATCGCGAATCCAGCAGAAACGATAGTCCCAGTTGCGCTCGCTGTGCGGGGCTTCGGGGATGGAAGTCGTCAGCGCGGCGACGATCGCGCCTGTTTCCTCGTGCTGACACAGTTTCAGCGCGATGGCGCAGCGGATCACCTCGTCCTGCCATTCGAGCGGGATGTGCAGCCCGCGCACCCAGAGCGTCCAGTACTTGCGCGTCAGATCGTCCATCTGGCGCAGTTCGGCTCGCAGATTGCCCGAGAACGGCTCATCAGGGCCGAGGAAGAAGTGCTGGTCGCTCTCGACCCGGTACGAGCGGCCCGAAAGCACATAGCCGATCGGCGCATCGGTGCTCAGCCGCATGGCCTGCCCGCCGACGAGGTAGCGGATATGGTTGGTGCCGTTGGTCGTCTCGGCCAGCCCCGCACCATAGCCGCGCGTCGGCCGCAGCACGACCTTCATCCGCGGCGTACCCGCGACCGGACGCACGATGCGCACGTAGGCGACCGGGCGATACATCCGCCCGCTACGCTCGAAGCGCGGGCAGAAATCACGGATCTCGACCGCGCTGCCGTCCTCCGCCTCGAGCCGGGTGACGAGGATCGGCGTGTTGCGTTCGTAGTACTGGGTTGCGGCCACCTGCCCTTCGAGCTCGAACCGCCAGGTGCCCTCATCCTGCCGGTCGCCGTTCATCAGCGCGCAGAACACCGGATCGCCATCGACCCGAGGCACACAGCCCCAGACCAGCGCGCCGCGCGTGTCGACGAGGCCGCTGACCTGGCAATTGCCGATCGGCCAGAGTTCGAGAGAGGGCGTGTCGGGTGGGGTCACAGGTTCAACCATTGGTAGACGGCGGGAACGTCGGGCAGGCGGAAACGTGCCGAGGTCGGGCTGCGATCGCCGACGAGAACGCCAAAGCCGCCCGCCTCATTGCACGCGATCATCCCATCCTCGTCGGTCAGGTCGTCGCCGACGAACACGGGCGTTGCGCCGGCGAAGGGTGACAGGGCCATGAACGCACGTACCGCGCCGCCCTTGTTGGCGCCGGAGCCGGTGATTTCGACGACCTCCTTGCCGTGCTTGACGGCAAGACCGAAGCGCGTTGCGACCGCGTCGGCGAGTTCGTGCGCCGCTGCGGCGCGCGAAGGCTCGGCCCGAAAATGCAGCGCGGCACCATGCGGCTTGGCTTCGAGCATGAGACCGAGATCGCGCGCGGCCGAACGCAGCGCGTCGAAAGCGCCTTGGGGAAGCTCAACGGCGGGCTCGCCGAGGGTCCGCCCCTGCGCATCCCGCCGATCGTCGCCGTGCGACCCCGCGCAGGCGATCCCATCGACCGCGCAATGGTCGCCAAGGTCGTCGAGCGATCGGCCGGAGATCAGCGCCAGCCGGCCGTCGAGCCGAGCGGCTAGAGCGTGCAGCCGAGCAGAAAGGCCCTCCGGAACCGAGATCGCACCAGGCGACGAGGCGATATCCACCAGGGTACCGTCGAAATCGAGAAAGAGCGCGATCTCGCGCTCGCTAGCCAGCCGACCGAACGGCGGCGGTGCGGGAAGATCGAGTGCATCGGCCATCCGCGCGGCGTCTTACGCGAGGCGCCCGGCAGGTCAAACGCGAATACGATTTCGGGCAAGGAATGGTAGCGGAGGAGGGACTCGAACCCCCGACACGCGGATTATGATTCC
>CAMPGP010000161.1 GCA_946885545.1 uncultured Altererythrobacter sp. | reverse complement strand
GCTTCAAGTTCCGCGTCTCGACCCACGGCCTGCGCTCGGTCGAGCACAACGGCGGCCTCGACAACTGGCTGATGAAGACCAGCGACGAGAAACTCAGCACCGGCGCGCTCAAGGTGAAGCGCGAGCTCAAGAAGGCGCTCGCCGCCGCCTGAGCCTGCCCCCCAATCCTGAATAGGGCGTGACACATCGAAAGGGCGTGCGGAGCGATCCGCGCGCCCTTCGTTTGTACGTCGGGCGTTTGCGCGTCAGGGCTTCCACACCAGCCGGTACAGCAGCGTCCGCTGAAGGGCGGCATTGTTGTCGTCGCTGATCAGCCAGACGACGAACGATCCGTCCCCCTGCGGCGCGACGGCGATCCCTTCGACGTTGTCGACCGGCAGCGGAGAATCGAGCGTGGCGATCTCGCGCCCGCGCCAGTCCTCGCCCGCTGCGATCTCGCGCGGGTCGGCGACCGAAATCTTCGCCTCGAAGCCGTAGGGTAGTCCGATCGTCACCCGCCGGTGCAGCACCAGCACGCGCCCGTCGGGCAGCGCGGCGGCATCGACCGGGCGATAGCCTGCGGGCGGTGCGTAGCGGAACCGCATCGGCTCGCCACCGTCCACCGGGTCGCGCACAAACAGCAGCCCGCTGCTTGAGCCGCTACCCCCAGGGTTGCCCTCTTCCAGTACCAGAAAGCGCCCGTCGGGCAGCCGCGCGAGCGATTCGGGGCCACTGTTGCTCGACCAGCCGCGCATAGCGCGCGGCGCCGCCTCCTCGCCGTCCGCGAGGTCCGGCCCGAAGCGCACTATGGTATTGCTGTCCTCGTACCCAGCCCAGATGGTTTTGCGCGCCGGATCGGCCGTCAGGGACTCCACGTCGACCGCATTCTTGCGATATTCGACCCCGCCGCCGATCGCGCCGAATTCTGGCCTGTGCGCTGGTGCGCCGGGTGGCGCGAAGCGCAGGTAGCGCCCGCGGTCGCTCGCCGCGAGCAGCCGCCCGTCGGCCAGCGCGAGCAGCCCTGAATAGCTGCCGAAATGCGTGTTGGGGCTGTCGATCTCCCACACCCCGTCGACCGTGAATTCGCCAATTCGGTCGACCTCCGCCGCCACGGGCGCGATCGTCAGGATCGGGCGGAAATCGTCCACCACCGGGGTGCGCAGCCAGGTCCCCGGCGCGGCGAGCACGGCAAGGAAAACGATCGCGATCCGGCGGAGGCGGGTGCCGGTAATCGGCTCGCCCCTCAGGGCATCGGGCCGAGGAACAGCAGCGGATCGAGCCGCGCGTCGCGCCACTTGAGGCTCCAGTGCAGGTGCGGCCCGGTCGCGCGCCCGCTGGCGCCGATATTGCCGATGTACTGTCCGCGGCGCACGGTGTCGCCTTCGCGCACCGCGATCTTCGACAGGTGCAGGAACGCGCTGTTGAGGCCGTGGCCGTGGTCGATCATCAGCAGATGCCCCTCGAGGCTGAAGGGCTCGTCCGCCGCCAGCACCACGACCCCGTCGGCGGGCGCGACGAACGGCGTGCCGCTCTCGCCGGTCGCAATGTCGAGGCCCGAGTGGTAGCTACCCGGTTCACCGCGATATATCCGTTGCGATCCGAACCGGCCCGAGATGCGGCCCGAGACCGGCCATATGAAATCCTGCGCCCAGCCGTCCACGTCCGATTCGACTTCCCGCGCGGCCACGATCCGCGCCAGCTCGGGCCGCCGGATGCGCATGAAGGCCTCGCTCGGCCCGCCCGGATTGCGCGCGATGTTGACGCGCTCGATATTCCAGTCGCGCGGCGCGACGGCCACCGGGCTCTCGATCGTGCGCCCGTCGCGCAGCGTCGCGCGCAGCACGGCCGTGGGCCCGGCGTCGCGATCGAAGGCGGCGAAGAAGCGGCCCTCGCTATCGAGCGCCAGCTCCTGATCACCGAGCCGGGCGCGCACGGTGCCGCCAGGCGCCTGGCCGCGGATCCAGCCGCCCTGCTCGCGCTCGCCCTCGAACGCGAACGTCGAGGGGCCGGGCGGAGGAGTCGGTGTCGGCGCGGGTGCGGGCATCGGTGTCGGGCTCGGTGTGGGCGCGGGGATCGGCTGGACCGTCTCGGTCGGGCCCCCGCTCCCCGAAGGGCTCGCCGAAGGAATGCACCCGGCGAGCGCCAGCGTGGCCGCCGCGCCGAGCGCGGTACGAAGCGTGTCTGCGCGCCTCATTCGCCGGGCGCGAGCCGCCGGGTGGCGACCTCCGCGCTGGCGTAGGGTTCCTGCAGCTCGACGCTCCAGTAGCGCAGCTCTTCCAGCGGGATCGCCTCGCCGGTGATCGCGCAGAAGACATGCCGCCCCGCGCGCAGCACGCGAAAGGCATTGGGGGCGTAGGCGAGCTTCGCCTCGTTGCCGCTACCGGAGTTCATCAACATGGTGCTCGCCCTAGCAAGGTTGGCCTATCCGAACAAATCGTCCTGTCGCGGAGCCTGCCCCGCGGATCGTTTCGCCACCTTGCGCGGCAGCGGTTTGACGGGCGCTGAACCGGCCGGGACGACCGGCAGGAGGCCATCGGCGAACTCGATCTCGAGCGCAGGCTCGGCCGCCGCGGCCGCGCGAGAGCGCACCAGCTCGCCCGCACCATCCTTCACAAGCACGAACCCACGCGCGAGCGGCGCCTTGGGATCGAGCGAGGCGTAGAGCCGCTCCAGCGCCGCGAACCGTTCGCGCTCGCGCTGGAGCCGCGCGGTGGCGAGCAAAGGCGTCATCCGCACGGCATCGAGCCGGTCCTGCCCTCGCGCGATGCGATGGCGGAGTGTCACCGGAGAGAGCCGCGCCGCATCGGCCTGGAGCCGCTCGCGCGCATGTGCCGCACGATCCTTCAATCCGCGCCGCAACCGTTCGGCGAGCTCGTCGAGCTTCTGGGCTTGCGGCTGGAGCAGCGCCTCTGGCCTAGGCATCCGCTGGATACGTGCCTCGAGCCGCTCGCGCCCCAGCTGAACCGGACGAAGGATCGCGCGCTGCTTGCGCGCCGCAAAGTCCGCCACCGTCGCCGCCAGCTCGCCGCGCACCGGCACCGCGATCTCGGCCGCGGCGGTGGGTGTCGGCGCACGTATGTCGGCGGCATGGTCGGCGAGCGTGGTGTCGGTTTCGTGCCCTACCGCCGAGATAACCGGGATCGGCGATTCGGCGATCGCACGGACCACGATTTCCTCGTTAAAGCTCCACAGGTCCTCGATCGAGCCGCCCCCGCGCGCGACGATCAACAGGTCGGGCCTGGGCACCGCACCTCCTTCGGCCAGCGCCCCGAACCCGCGCACCGCCGCCGCGACCTGCTCCGCCGCGCCCTGACCCTGCACCAGCACCGGCCAAACGATCACATGGCTGGGGAAGCGGTCCGCGAGCCGGTGGAGGATGTCGCGGATCACCGCCCCGGTCGGGCTCGTCACCACCCCGATCGTGCGCGGCAGGAACGGCAGCGCGCGCTTGCGCTCGGGCGCGAACAGCCCCTCGGCGGCGAGCCGTGCCCGCGTCTTCTCGAGCAGCGCAAGCAGCGCGCCTTCGCCCGCGATCTCAAGGCTGTCGATCACGATCTGGTATTTCGAGCGCCCCGGATAGGTGGTCAGCTTGCCCGATGCGACGACCTCGATCCCGTCCTCGGGCACGAAGCTGAGCCGCTGCGCGGTGCCGCGCCACATGACCCCGTCGATCACCGCGCCTTCGTCTTTCAGCGCGCAGTAGAAATGCCCCGATGCGGCGCGCTTGACGCCGGAAAGCTCGCCGCGCAGCCGCACGAAGCCGAACCGGTCCTCGACGGTCCGCTTCAGCAGGTTCGAAACCTCGGTGATCGAGAGCGGCTCGGCGTTGTCCCCCCGGCGCTGGCGCGCTACCAGCCCGCCACCACCTTCATCACCATCGTCGAAATCTGGAGCGGCCATGAACATCCTTTTGCTGGGCTCGGGCGGGCGCGAACATGCGCTGGCGTGGAAGCTCGCGCAATCCCGCCTGCTGTCGCGCCCCGAGGATAGGTTCTACGCCGCGCCGGGCAACCCCGGCATTGCCGAACATGCCGAATGCGTGGCACTCGACGCCGTCGACCACGCCGCCGTGATCGCCTTCTGCGAGGAGCACCGCATCGGCCTCGTCGTGGTCGGCCCCGAGGCGCCGCTGGTCGACGGCCTCGCCGATTCGCTGCGCGGCGAAGGCATCGCCGTGTTCGGCCCTTCGAAGGCTGCGGCGCAGCTCGAAGGCAGCAAAGGCTTCACCAAGGACCTGTGCGAGCGCGCGGGCATCCCCACCGCGGGCTACGTCCGGACAAGCTCGCTCGACGACGCCACCGCCGCGCTCGACCGCTTCGAGCCGCCCTACGTGCTCAAGGCCGACGGGCTCGCCGCAGGCAAGGGCGTGGTCATCGCACAGGATCGCGCCGAAGCCGAAGCCGCGCTCGCCGACATGTTCGGCGGCCAGTTCGGGGCAGCGGGCGCAGAGGTCGTGATCGAGGAATTCATGGAGGGCGAGGAAGCGAGCTTCTTCGCGCTGACGGACGGCGCGACGATCCTCTCGTTCGGCACCGCGCAGGATCACAAGCGCGTGGGCGACGGCGACACTGGCCCCAACACCGGCGGCATGGGCGCCTACAGTCCGGCGAAGGTCCTCACGCCCACGCTCCACGGCGAAGTGATCGAGAAGATCGTCGGCCCCACAGTGCGCACGATGGCGGACGAGGGCATGCCCTATTCGGGCGTGCTGTTCGCCGGGCTGATGCTGACCGAGACGGGGCCGAAGCTGATCGAATACAACGCCCGTTTCGGCGACCCCGAATGCCAGGTGCTGATGATGCGGCTCGAAAGCGACCTCGGCGAGCTGATGCTCGCCTGCGCCGAGAACCGCCTCGGCACCTGCGACCCGGTCCAGCGCTCGCCGCAGACCGCGCTGACGGTGGTGATGGCCGCCAAAGGCTACCCCGGCACGCCCGAGAAAGGCGGCACGATCGACCTCGGCGATGCGGAAGCGAACGGCGCCAAGGTCTTCCATGCCGGCACGAAACTGGACAACGGCAAACTGGTCGCAAACGGCGGCCGCGTCCTGGGCGTCACCGCGATGGGCGCGAACGTCACCGAAGCCCAGGCCGCCGCCTACCAGGCCGTCGACGCCATCGCCTTCCCCACGGGCTTCTCCCGCCGCGATATCGGCTGGCGCGAAGTGGAGCGGGAAGCAAAGGGCCGCTGAACCCGAAGTTTCTGCGCCCCCCTCACCCC
>CAMPGP010000160.1 GCA_946885545.1 uncultured Altererythrobacter sp. | reverse complement strand
CCCGACGAATTCATGATCGTATCCTCGCTCGCCGAGCGCGCCGCCCTGAGCGCGCTGGTGCTGCAAAAGCTTGCATCCGGAGACCCCATTTGACCTTCGCCCTGCGCGCCGCGCGCGTCGACGACCTCGAACCGATCTACGAAATGGCCAAGCTGACCGGGGGCGGGTTCACCAACCTGCCGCCCGACCGCGACGCGCTGACCGCCAAGCTCGAACGTGCGGCCAAGTCCTTCGCGCGCCGCGACGACGAGCTGGGCGACGATCAGTTCGTGCTGGTGCTCGAAAACACCGCCACCGGCGAGATTCGCGGCACCTGCCAGCTGTTCACGCAAGTGGGGCAGCAGTGGCCGTTCTATTCCTATCGCCTCAACACGCTGACCCAGCATTCGCAGGAACTCGACCGCACCGTGCGCGCCGAGATGCTGACGCTGGTCACCGACCTCGAAGGGTGCAGCGAGGTCGGCGGACTGTTCCTCCACCCGGGCGAACGCGCCGGCGGGCTAGGGCTGCTGCTCGCGCGCAGCCGCTACCTGTTCGTGGCGATGCACCGGCTGCGGTTCGCCGATCGCATCCTCGCCGAACTGCGCGGCATCATCGACGAGCGCGGCGGCTCGCCGTTCTGGGACGGGGTCGCCGGCCGCTTCTTCGGGATGAGCTTCCAGGAAGCCGATTATTTCAACGCGATCCACGGCAACCAGTTCATCGCCGACCTCATGCCCAAGCACCCGGTCTACGTCGCGATGCTGTCCGACGACGCGCGGGGGGTCATCGGCATGCCGCACCCGTCGGGCCGCGCGGCGATGAAGATGCTCGAGAACGAAGGCTTCGCCTACGAAGGGTATCTCGACATCTTCGACGGCGGCCCGACGATGACCGCACGCACCGACCAGGTGAAGAGCGTCGCCCAGTCCCGCCCGCACCAGGTCGAACGCTGCGACCTCGACTACGGCGAGCGGGCGTTGATCGCGACGGGCGAGCTCGACGAATTCCGCTCGGCCTACGGGATGCGCGAGATCACGCCCGAGGGCACCGTGGCGATCGACGAAGCGGCGGCCGCCGCGCTCAAGGTCGCTCCGGGCGACGAAGTGTGGAGCGTGGCGCGCTAGGAGCGACCGATGGCACTGACCGAGATCAATTTCGACGGCATCGTCGGGCCGAGCCACAACTACGCGGGCCTCAGCCTCGGCAACATCGCCAGCGCGAGCCACAAGGGCGATCCGTCGTATCCGCGGGCCGCCGCGTTGCAGGGGCTGGCCAAGATGCGCGGCAACATGGCGCGCGGACTGGCGCAGGGGTTCCTGCTGCCGCTGCCGCGCCCCAACGGCGCGCTGCTCGAACGGCTGGTGGTGGACGAGAGCGCCGATCGCGCGCTGCTCGCCGCTGCATGGTCGGCCAGTTCGATGTGGACCGCCAATGCGGCCACCGTCAGCCCCGCGCCCGACACCGCGGACCGGCGCTGCCACCTGACCCCGGCGAACCTCTCGACGATGCTCCACCGCGCGCAGGAATGGCCCGATACGAAGCGCCAGCTCGATCTCGCATTCGGCGACCACGCGCGCTTCGCGGTCCACGCGGCAGTGCCGGGCAGCTTCGGCGACGAGGGTGCGGCGAACCACATGCGGCTGTGCGAAGGCCACGGTGCCCCGGGCGTCGAGGTTTTCGTCTACGGGCGGCCCGGCGGC
This sequence comes from uncultured Altererythrobacter sp., assembly GCA_946885545.1. The sequence continues at coordinate 3,554 of CAMPGP010000160.1, read as the reverse complement.
AGGTTTCCTGCGCGCCAGCACGAACAGGCGAGCCGTGCGGTCGCGCGTCTCCACGGGCTCGATCCGGAGCGCACCGTGTTCGTCGAGCAGAACCCGGCAGCGATCGAGGCGGGCGCCTTCCACAACGACGTGGTCGCGGTTGCCAACGAGCGCGTATTGTTCTGCCATGCCGAGGCATTCGCCGACCAGGCGGGCGCCTACGAGGCGATCCGCGCGAAGTTTCCCGCGCTCGAAGTGGTCGAGGTTCCCGCCAGCGCGGTGAGCCTGGAAGAAGCGATCCGCACCTACCTGTTCAATGCGCAGCTGGTCACGCTGCCGTCGGGCGAAATGGCGCTCGTCGTGCCCGAGGAATGTCGCGAGAGCGCTTCGGTGTGGACCTGGTGCAAGGCGATGGTGGCGGGCAACGGGCCGATCCGGCAGATCCTGCCGGTCGACGTGCGCCAGTCGATGGCCAACGGCGGCGGCCCCGCCTGCCTGCGCCTGCGCGTCGTCGCCGATCCGGCGACCGTGGACCCGCGCTTCCTGCTCGACGAAGCCACCGCCGACCGGATCGAAGCGGCGATCGCGGCAACATGGCCCGAACAGATCGATCCCTCCGACCTCGGCAACCAAGCGCTGGCGGCGGACGTGCGCACGGCGCGACTGTCCCTTCTCGAAACACTTGGGTTAGCCGAGCTCGGTTAACGGGCTGGACCGCCGCTGTCGGGACTGCTTACACCTTCCCACTCGTTAATGATCGTATCGCACGCGATTCCGCGCCTGGCATGCCGCTTGCTTCGCTTAGCGTTAACGAAAGGGAGCGTATGTTTCGCAAGGTCCGCCGACTGTTCGTCATCAAGACGCGGGTGGAGGCATTCCTGATCATCTACGCGCTCGCGCTTGGCGCGACGGCGCGCGGATCGGCATACCTGACCGAATATCCGGGATGGGGCGGCAAGCTATTGTTCCTCGCCTGCACCGGCGCGGTTTTCCTTGCAGGTGCGAAGATCCTGGACTGCCTGCGCTTCGAGCGCGAACGGGAGGCACAGTCCGCAAGCTAGGTGGAAATGAGGTGGGGGTTTCTGTTGCTACGTACCCCCGGACGCCCGGTTTCCGATTCTGTTACCCGGTTCGGTCCGAACCGTGCTCGTAGCTTTGTAAGATCAGGCCGTTAGGCCGTCAGATTACGCAGCGAGAGCAAGTGCTTCGTTGTCGTTGGCACTTGTGAGTTTTGAGCCTTTAACGGGTTACTCAGCCCGGACGAAAACGATGCCTTTCAACACACGTCGATCCTGGTTCGGCCCCATCAGGAAACGCTTGATACCAAACGCCTTTTGGTGGAGCCGCCGGGTACTGCCCCCGGGTCCGTTGTGTCTATTGCACACCGCAATTTATCGCCATAGCCGGCCGAAACCGGCACCAACCCATATAGGCGATTTCCGATTAATGTGAAGTGAGCGCGAGCGCGAGGTTCTCAGGGGCGCTTCTTCAGCTCGTCGCGGATTTCCTTGAGCAGATCGAGCTCGGTCGGCCCGGCGGGCTTTTCCTCGGGCGGCTTGGCTTCGAACTCGGCCATCACCTTCTTGGCGTAGCGGACCAGCAGGAAGATGATGAAGGCGAGGATCAGGAAATTCACGATCGCCGTCGCGAAGGCTCCGTAGCCGATCATCGCCGCTCCCGCTTCCTTGAGCGCGACGTAATCGGTCGGCGAACCTTCGTAACCTTCGGGCGTGGTCAACAGGAAGAAGTAGTTCGAGAAGTCCGCTCCGCCGAAGATCCAGCCGACGAAAGGCATGATCACGTCGTCGGTCAGCGAGGTCACGATCTTGCCGAAGGCCGCGCCTATGATCACCGCCACCGCGAGCTCCATCACGTTGCCCTTGGCGATGAATGCCTTGAATTCCGCGAGCATTGCCCGACCTCCCTCGACGCTGTGAGACGCCGCTGTGTGCCATCTCCATGCCGTGCTGCCAACCCAGGCGATTTCCTTGAAAACGCGTAGCGGTGTGCTATCTGCGCAATACAGACTGCTGCGGCGCATAGTGCGCCCGCGCTAGGGGAGCCTCTCGATGAACTTCAAGTCCGTCCGCCGCTTCGGCCTGGTCGCCCTCGCCTCGCTCGGCCTCGCCGCCTGCGGCATCAACTCGGTGCCCGCCGCGGAAGAGAACGCGAAGGCCAAGTGGGCCGACGTGGAGGCGCAGTTCCAGCGCCGCGCAAACCTGATTCCTAACCTCGAACAGATCGTCCTGTCGTCCGCTGACCAGGAGCGCGAGACGCTCACAGAGGTGATCGAGGCGCGTGCTTCGGCGACCCGGCCAGAAATTCAACTGGACGAAGACGATCTCAATGATCCGGCCAAGATGGAGCAGTACCAGCAGGCCCAGAACACGCTCGGTGGGGCGATCAGCCGTTTGCTCGTCTCGGTCGAAGCCTACCCCGAACTGCGCAGCCAGGAGAATTTTGGTCGATTCATGACTCAGTTCGAGGGCACTGAAAACCGTATCGCGGTTGCTATCCGCGACTACAATGAGGCGGTGCGCCAGTATAACACCACGATCCGCACGTTCCCGGACACGATCGGCGCGAACATCATCCACGGCGCGGAGCCCATGGTGCCCTACGAAGCGGTCACCGAAGGCGCCGAGGTGGCGCCGACGCTCGAAATGACCGGGCGCACCGACACGCCCGCAGCGCCTGCCGCGAGCGCCAACGACAACGCCACCCAGCAACCCGCCGCCGCGGCCGCCAATTGAGCGCCCGACGCTCGCATCCGGTGCGTGGCGCGATATTGGCACTTGCGGCCGCGCTGGCCACGACGACGCTCGTTGCTTGCGACGCGGCCGATCCACTGGGCCTTCGTGCAGAGCCGGCGCGGGAGGTGGTCGCTCCGCTCGAACACACCGGGCGCGTCGTAGACCAGGCGAATTTGATCGACGCGCCGCAGGAGCGGGTTCTCCTCGAAAAGCTGGAACGCGTCGAGCGGGACACCATGGCGCAGCTCGTCGTCGTGACGACGCCAAGTCTTCAAGGTTACTCTATCGAGGACTATTCGCTTGCTCTGGGGCGTGGATGGGGAATTGGCGACAGGGAACGTGACGATGGCGTTTTGCTCGTCATCGCCCCGAATGAGCGCAAAGTGAGAATAGAAGTGGGCTATGGCCTCGAACAACAGCTGGATGACGTGCTTGCAGCCGAGATCATCGCGGACATGATGCCGCATTTTCGAAACGGTCAATATCAGCCCGGCATCGAAACCGGGGTCGATGAAATCGGTGCGAGGTTGCGCGAATTCTCGATGAAGGAGGCAGCATGATCCGTCGCCTGCTGCTGATCCTCACGGTGGCGGCCGGGTTCGCCGTGCCCGTTGCCGCGCAGGACTTCCCCGAGCGCGGCACGTCGCCCGTCGTCGATGCGGCGAACGTCATCGACGATGCGACCGAGGCGGAGCTCGTGCAGAAGCTCGACGCGTTCGAGGAGCGCAGCCAGCGCCAGTTCGTAATCGCGACGGTGCCTGACCTCGGCGGCTACGACATCGCGGACTACGGCTACCAGCTCGGGCGGGCATGGGGCCTGGG
>CAMPGP010000159.1 GCA_946885545.1 uncultured Altererythrobacter sp. | reverse complement strand
CGACGTGGGGGTAGGGGTAGACGTAGTGCAGCCGCACCCACGGCACCTGGCCTTCCGGCGTGCGCAACTGGCCCAGCTCGCGGGCGAGATCGGTCATGTGCGCGCGGACCGGGTGGTCCTTCCACATCCGCTCTTCATGGCGGATGTCGACGCCGTAGGCCGAGGTGTCCTGGCTGATGACCAGCAGTTCCTTCGTCCCCGCCGCGACCAGCTTCTCCGCCTCGCGCAGCACCGCATCCACCCGCCGGCTGGCGAGCTTGCCGCGCAATTGCGGGATGATGCAGAAGGCGCACGAGTGATTGCAGCCCTCGGAAATCTTGAGGTAGCTGTAGTGGCGCGGGGTCAGCTTCACATCGGGCTGCGGAATCAGGTCGATGTACGGCCCTTGCGAGGGCGGCGCGGCCTCGTGCACCGCCTCCACCACCGCCTCGTACTGGTGCGCGCCGGTCACCGCGAGCACGGACGGGTGCGCGGCGCGGATGGCGTCGGCTTCCTCGCCCATGCACCCGGTCACGATCACGCGCCCGTTCTCGGCGATCGCCTCGCCGATTGCGGCGAGGCTTTCCTCCTTCGCGCTGTCGAGGAAGCCGCAGGTGTTGACCAGCACGACGTCGGCCCCGGCATAGTCGGGGCTCATGGCGTAGCCGTCTGCGCGCAGGCGGGTGAGGATGCGCTCGCTGTCGACGAGCGCCTTGGGGCAGCCGAGGCTGACCATCCCGACCTTCTTCTGGTCGGGAATCGCGGTGGTAACGGTGGAGGACATTGCGCCGCGCGCCCTACACCTATGCCGCGCTTTGCGCTAGCACGCATGCGATACGAAGGAGAAAGCTCCCGTGGGTCCGGTAGACTGGGTTGCAGTCGTGGTGGCGGCGCTGGCCGCAGGCTTGCTCGCATTGGGCTGGTTCGGGCCGGTTTTCGGCCGTGCCAAGGCGCGCAAGGTCGCTCCGGGGAAGATCGCGGTACGCCGCCGACCGGAAGCAGTCGCGGCGCTTACCGGCGGGCTGTTGCTGCTGACTGCCGCGATGCTCGGGCACATGTTCGCGCGAGTCGGCGGCGCAACGCTGGCGGACAAGCCGTGGCTCTACTTCATGATGTCGGGTGGGCTCGCGCTCGCGTTCGTGATCCCGGCGCTCTGGATCAGCTTCAGCCATATCCGCGTTCCGACCCGCGTCGCGCTGATCGACGCCGGATACTGGCTCTGTGCCTATCTCGCGATGGGCGGGGTCTTCTGGCTCATGGAATGATTTTGCAGTAAAATCCCGGCGGGACGCGCAACGAGGGGAGTGTGCGATGCTGTTCGACGTAAACTGGCTGGCGGTGGTGCTGGCGGCGGCGGCCGGGTTCGTGGTCGGCGGGATCTGGTACGGCCCGGTGATGGGCAAGCGCTGGATGGGCGCGGTCGGGCTGACCGAGGAGCAGATCAAGGGCGGCAACATGGCTGCGATCTACGGGGGCGCTTTCGCCTTCTCGCTGCTTGCGAGCTGGACCCTGGCGCACACCTTCGCGACTTACGCGCAGGATCTGTCGGTGTTCGTCAAGGTGTTGACCGCGTTCGGCGTGGCGCTCGGCTTCATCGTTCCCGCGATCGGGACCAACTACCTGTTCTCGCAGAAGTCCAAGGCGTTGTTCTTCATCGATGCGGGCTACTGGCTGCTGTTCTACATCGCGATGGGGCTGGTGCACGCCTACCTGCCTTGAGCCTCAGCTGCTCTCGACCGGCCCCGCCTCGGTCTTCGCGGTCGGCCTGATCTCGACGACGATGTCGCCCGCCTGCATCGCGCGGGCGCCTACTTCCCAGAAGCCGAGCGCGTCGCCGTTGCGGTAGATGCGCAGGCCCTTGCCCCCGGTCGCCAGGTTCTCGAGCGGCTGGCCCACTTCCTCGGGCAGCACTTCGCGTTCGATCAGGTGGACCCGCCCGCTGACCGAAGCGAGATCGGCCATGTAGTCGGCGATATGCGTGCCCTGCGCGCTCCCGGCGAGCAGCAAGCCGGTGAAGCGCACCGGGTTGATCACGTTGTCCGCCCCCGCCTGCCGCGCGAGCAACTCGTTGTCGGCGGCGCGCACGACCACGCTGATCGGTACGTGGGGCGCGAGATGGCGGACGGTGAGCACGATCAGGATCGAAGCGTCGTCGCGGCCCGCGGAAACGAGCACCGTGCAGGCCTCGGCGATGCGCACCGCCATCAGGCTCTCATCGCGCGTGGCGTCCGCGTTGAGGATGTTGCAGCCCAGCGCCTCGGCTTCGGCGAGGCGTTCCTCGCGCGTGTCCATCACCACGATGCAATGCGGATCGGTGCCACGCTCGATCAGTTCGGCGACTGCCTCCGAACCGGAGACGCCGAAACCGAGAACGACGACGTGCCCGGTGAGATTCTTCTGTATGCGGGCCATGCGCCATTTCTCCCAGCTGCGCCTGATGATGAAGTGATAGGCCGCGCCGACAAAGATGAAGATCACGGCGAAGCGGATCGGGGTAACGATCACCGCTTCGACCAGGCGCGCGCGGTCGCTGACCGGGGCGATGTCGCCGAAGCCGGTGGTGGTGATCGAGATCATCGTGAAATAGACGACGTCGAGGAAAGATATCTCGCCGTCGAGATTGTCGACCAGCCCTTCGCGATCCCACCAGTGGATCATCACCACGGTGAACACGAGCAGCAGGGCAAGGCCGATGCGGATGCCGAGATCGGCCCAAACCGGAACCTTGAGTGCGCGCCGCAGCGGCTGGAAACGCGGGCCGCGAAAACTCCGGCGGCGGCGGCTCCGCTCCGGGTCCGGTCGGATGCGGAAGTCGTTCATTGTCCAGGCCCGCCTTCGAAGCGCGTCGCCGGATCGACTTTCCTGCCGCCGTGGCGAATTTCGAAATGCAGTTCGGAGCCGGTGGCATCGCCCGAGCGCCCGGCAATGCCGATCCGCTCGCCGCCCTTGACCACATCGCCCGAGGACACGGTCGCCCGGGCGAGATGACCGTAGGCGCTGTGCCAGCCATTGCCGTGGTCTATCACCACGAGCCTGCCGAAGCGCCAGGCATCATCGCGCGCCTCGATTACGGTACCGCTGGCCGATGCGCGCACCATGTCGCCGGGCCGCGTTGCATAATCGAGCCCGTCGTGCCCGCCGCCGTCGGGGCGGATCGCGAAACCGAGCACTACCTTGCCGTCGTGGGGCGGGCGAAACCACGGTTCGGACCGCGCCGGTGCGGTCGGGGCCGGGGCCTTGAGCACTGCGGGGATGATAAGGCGCTGCCCGGGCCGGATACGGTAAGGCTGCTCGAGCCCGTTGGCGATCGCCACGTTCTCGAACGGCACACCATACCGCACCGCGATGGCGAATCCGGTTTCCCCCGGCCTGACCACGTGAACGCGCTGGCGGGGAATATGGAGGCGCTGGCCCTCCATGAGGCGGTACGGCTCGGAAAGTCCGTTTGCCGCGGCGATCACCGCGGCGGGAACCTTCGCCCGATTGGCGATGCCGTCCAGCGTCTCGCCTTCGCCCACCACGTGCTCGCTTTCCGTCGCCGGATCGGCGGTAGCTACCAGAAAAGGAAGCGCGGCGAGCAGGGCGAGGCGTTTCATCCGCCGTAGCGCTCGCCCAGTTCGCCGAGCGAGGCGTGGTGGGTCAGGTCGAGCTGGAGCGGGGTCACCGACACATAGCCTTCGTCGATCGCCTCCAGGTCCGTCCCGTGGTCGAGCGTGTGCTCGATCGCCTCGAGCCCGAACCAGTAATACTTGTAGCCGCGCGGGTCACGCCCCTCGACCACCGTGCCGCGCGAATAGTCGTGGAAGCCCTGCCGCACGACGCGGATGCCCTTGACCTGCTCCGGTGGCAGGGCGGGGAAGTTGACGTTGACCAGCGTGCGTTTGGGCAACGGCGCGTCGAGCAGGGGGGCGAGCACTTTGGCGCCCCATTCGCGTGCTGCGCCGAACGGCACCTCGTCGCCCATGCCCTCGCGCGCATAGACTTGGCTCAGCGCGATCGACCGCACGCCGGCCAGCGCGCCCTCAATCGCGGCCGAAACGGTGCCCGAATAAGTGATGTCGTCGGCGAGATTGGCGCCGCGATTGACGCCGGAAAGGATCACGTCGGGCGCGCCGTCCATCGCCTTGCGCAGTCCCATCGTCACCGCATCGGTGGGCGTACCGGTGACCGAGAAGCGCCGCTCGTCGTGCTGGCGCATGCGCACGGGGCGCGTGAGGGTGAGCGAGTGGCCGGTGCCCGACTGCTCCTCGCTCGGCGCGCAGATCCAGATGTCATCGGAAAACTCGCGCGCGATTTCCTCCAGCACCTTGAGTCCGGGGGCGTGGATGCCGTCGTCGTTGGTGAGTAGGATGCGCATGGTTCTCGCTTGTCTGGTCCGTCACCCTGAACTCGTTTCAGGGTCCATTTCGCCTGCTGATCCGCCGGCTGTGAGGCAGGATGGATGCTGAAACAAGTTCAGCATGACGGTTCAGGGTTCGAGCCGTGCGATCCCGCCCATATACGGTCGCAGAACTTCGGGCACGTCGACCGAGCCGTCCTCCTGCTGGTAGTTCTCCAGCACCGCCACCAGCGTGCGCCCGACCGCGAGGCCCGAGCCGTTGAGCGTGTGTACGAACTCCGTCCTTTTCGAACCTTCCGGCTTGTAGCGCGCGTTCATCCGCCGCGCCTGATAGTCGCCGCAGTTGGAGCACGAGCTGATCTCGCGCCAGGCGCCCTGGCCGGGCAGCCAGACTTCGAGATCGTAGGTCCTGCGCGCGGTCGCGCCCATGTCCCCCGCGCACAACAGCATCTTGCGATAAGGCAGGCCGAGCGCCTGAAGTACGCCTTCCGCGCATTCGGTCATGCGTTGGTGTTCGGCCTCGCTGTCCTCGGGTCGCACGACGCTGACCAGCTCGACCTTCTCGAACTGGTGCTGGCGGATGAAGCCGCGCGTGTCCTTGCCCGCCGCGCCCGCCTCGGAGCGGAAGCACGGGGTCAGCGCGGTCATGCGGATGGGGAACTCGCCCTCGTCGATGATCTGCTCGCGCACCGCGTTTGTCAGGCTGACCTCGGCGGTGGGGATGAGCCAGCGGCGACCTTGAGAACTTTTAGCGAACGTTTCCTGTGCGGATTCCCAAAAGGAACGCTCCATATCACCTTCTATTGCTGCTGGGATGGTACCCGCCTTCCCTAAGAAGGTTTCGTACAAGTCGGACACCATTCCTCGCAGAGATTGTTCTGGAGCGGAAATAGAAGTTTGAAAGAGATCTTCGGAAAACTTGGGCAGCTGGCCGGTCCC
>CAMPGP010000158.1 GCA_946885545.1 uncultured Altererythrobacter sp. | reverse complement strand
CCTGCGGTCGGCTGGGCCGCGGGGATCGAGCGGCTGGCGATGCTGGTGGGTGAGCCAAGCCGAGAATACGAGCCTCTCATCATGCTAGTCAGCGAGGCCGAGGAAATCGACGATTATGTACGGCTGTTTGCCACCCGCATGCGTCAAGCTGGTGTGATCGCGGACTCAATCACGGTGGGCTCTACTCGTAAACGGTTTGACAAAGCTCGAAAAGAAGACCCCGCCCTGGTTCTCGTCTTTGATAATCTTACGACCAATGCCCTTCAGCTCGCAAATATCCGAGCGCGACCGATGAAGAACGCTAATTTCTACAAGGCGGAGGCCTTCTGGCGTGAAATCTCTCACTCTGTCGACACGCCTTGGCGCGACCTGATGTCGGGCAAGGAAGCTGTTGTAACAAAGCAGCCGCATTGATGACCATCCCCGCTGAACGGCTGCAACAGATTGCGCATCGCTTCTCCGAGCTCGAGGCGCGGCTGGCTTCGGGGACGCTCGAGGGCGAGGCGTTCGTGGCCGCGAGCCGCGACTATGCCGAGCTGGAGCCGGTGGCGCGCGCGGCCGAGGAAGTGCGCACGATGCGCGGCGAGCTGGCCGAGCTCGAGCGGCTCGACGACGCCGATCCCGACATGAAGGCGCTCGCCGAGGAAGAGATCATGCGCCTGCGCAATGAACTTCCCGAGGCCGAGCGCGCGCTCGCAATCGCGATGCTGCCGCGCGACAGCGCCGATGCGCGGCCCGCGATGCTCGAAATCCGCGCCGGCACCGGGGGCGACGAGGCCGCGCTGTTCGCCGCCGACCTGTTCCGCATGTACGAGAAATTCGCCGCCGAGCAGGGCTGGCGGGTCGAGACGATCAGCATGAGCGCGTCGGACATCGGCGGGCTCAAGGAAGTGGTCGCCAACATCGCCGGCACCGGCGTGTTCGCCAAATTGAAGTTCGAATCCGGCGTCCACCGCGTCCAGCGCGTGCCGGTGACCGAGAGCGGCGGGCGCATCCACACCTCGGCGGCGACCGTCGCCGTCCTGCCCGAGCCGAGCGAGGTCGAGGTCCATATCGAGGACAAGGACCTGCGGATCGACATCTACCGCGCCAGCGGCGCCGGCGGCCAGCACGTCAACAAGACCGACAGCGCGGTGCGCATGACGCACCTTCCCACCGGCATCGTCGTCGCCATGCAGGACGAGCGCAGCCAGCACCGCAACCGCGACAAGGCGATGCAGGTCCTGCGCGCGCGGATCTACGAGAAGAAGCGCGACGAGGCTCACGGCGCCGAGGCCGCGGCGCGCAAGGCGATGGTCGGCAGCGGCGACCGCTCCGAACGCATCCGCACCTACAATTTCCCGCAAGGCCGGGTGACCGATCACCGCATCGGTCTCACCCTGCACAAGCTGGAGGAAGTGCTCGCCGGCCCCGGCCTCGCCGAACTGGTCGACGCGCTGATCGCGGAGGACGAGGCGAAGCGGCTGGCGGCGATGGATTCGTGATCACCGTCGCGCAGGCGCTGCGCGAGGCTGCGGCGCGGCTTGCCGAAACCTCGGACACGGCGCGCCTCGATGCCGAGCTGCTGATGGCCCATGCGCTGGGCGTATCGCGGTCGGACATGCTGCTGCGGCACGTGCGCGATCCGGCGTCGGAGGGGTTTGCGGCGCTGGTCGAGCGGCGTGCCGATCACGAGCCGCTGGCCTATATCGTCGGCGAGCAGGAATTCTTCGGGCGGTCGTTCCGCGTCGGCCCCGAGGTCCTGATTCCCCGCGGAGACAGCGAAACGGTGATCGAAGCGGCGCTCGAGGGCACGGGGCCTGCGGGCAGGATGCTCGACTGCGGGGTGGGCTCGGGCGCGCTGCTGCTGACGTTCCTCGCGGAAAGGCCCGGCTGGCAGGGCGTCGGCATCGACCGCTCTTCCGGCGCGCTCGCCGTCGCCGCCGGGAATGCCGCCCGGCTCGAAGTGGCGGAGCGCGCGCAAATGGTGGAGGCCGACTGGCACCGCGCGGGCTGGGCGAGTGAGCTGGGCCAATTCGAGCGGATCATCGCCAACCCGCCCTATGTCGAGGATATTGCCGATCTCGCCCCGTCGGTGCGCGGATTCGAGCCCGCCGACGCGCTGTTCGCCGGATCGGAGGGGCTCGACGACTACCGCGTGCTGATCCCGCAGTTGCGCAGCCTTCTGGCGACGGATGGTGTCGCGGTGCTCGAAATCGGCGCGGCACAGGGCGAATCGGTTGCCGCGATCGCGCGCGCCGAAGGGTTTTCCACCGAACTTCGCCGCGATCTGGCGGACCGTCCCCGGGCATTGATTTTGCGTTAGGGGTTGGCAAAGGCTTTCGCGATAGCTAACTCATGTTTCAGGCCCCCGGTTCGCGGCGCATGCGCCACCCGGCAGGGTCTATTCCGACATTTGCAAACCGGCCGGGCACGAGGCCTGAGCACAGGTGCAGATGGGAGACCGCGATCCGCAGCAGCGGACGCGGCGAGGGGTCATGCGACCGCCCGGGCAATGGTGCCAGGTGGCGGTCCCGAATGAGGAAGAGAATTCCTTGAACAATCATCGTAATAACAATCGCCGTCGCGGCCGCGGCAATCGCCCGCAGGGTGGTGGCAACCAGGCCAACCGGATCGACAGCAGGGCTCGCGGGAACGCGCCCCAGATGCTCGACAAGTACAAGAAGCTGGCACAGGACGCCCAGCACAACGGCGACCGCGTGCAGGCCGAATACTACCTGCAGTTCGCCGATCACTACTTCCGCGTCATCGCCGATACCAAGGCGCGCCAGGACGAGCAGCGTGGCAAGCGCTACGAAGAGCGCGACCAGGACGACGAGGACGACCGCGACGAGGACGATGGCGAAAGCAACCGCCGCCGCCAGCCGCGCACCTCGCGCGGGCGCCGCGACGAGGCCAACGGTCGGGGCGACGCCAGCGATCGCGACGACGACGCGGGCGAAGGCGAGGCTTCGGACTACGAGCCGGCGGAGAACCCGTTCAAGCGCCCTGCGCGTGGCGAGGGGCGTCAGCCCCGCGGCGAAGGCCGTCAGCCGCGCAAGCCGCGGGGCAGCGCCCCCGCGAAGGACGGCGGTGAGATCGATGCGGCGGCGCTCCCGCCCTCGATCGGCGATGCCGCCGATGCCGAAGCGCCCAAGAAGAAGCGCGCGCCGCGTGCCCGCAAGGCGGCCGAGCCCGCCGATGATGGCGAGGCAGTGCGCGCGGTCGGCTGATAGCGGCGAACGCTCTTCGACAAGCGGGGGAAAGCGCGGATGAGCCGGATCGGCCTGATCGGCAGCTGGTTCGCCGCGCACCCGCGTTTTTCGGCGATCCTGTGCGGCCTGTTCTCGGCGACCGGCTTCCCGCCGCTCGGCCTGTGGCCGGTGGCCCTGCTGGCGATGGGTGCCTTCGTGGCGATCGCACTCGCGGCGGACGGGTGGCGCGGCGCGGCGATGCGCGGCTGGCTGTTCGGCGTCGCGCACTTCACGCTGGCCAACAACTGGATCGCCACTGCTTTCACCTACCAGTCGGAAATGCCCGCCTGGCTCGGCTGGCTCGCCGTCCCACTCGTCAGCCTCTACCTCGCGCTTTACCCCGCACTCGCCGCTGTCGGCAGCTGGTGGTTCGCGCGCAAGACGGGCCCGCGGGCCGCAGCCTGCTTCTTCAGCGGCATCTGGATCGTGTCCGAATGGCTGCGTAGCTGGGTCTTCACCGGCTATGCCTGGGATCCGTTCGGGCTCGTGTTTCTCGGTCCCTTCGACCGCCCCGGACTGGCCGCGCTGCTGCCCTGGACGGGGACTTATGCACTGTCGGGCATAGCCGTGCTGATCGGCGCGATGCTCGTCGTGCTCGTGCGCGAACGGCGCTTCGTGCCCTTCGCCGCGGCGGCCGCATTGCTCGCGGCCGGCATGTACTGGCCGGCGCCCGCGCGCGAGGAGGGCACGCTCGCCTTCACTCTCGTCCAACCGGACCTGCGGCAGGAGGAACTCGACGATCCGGCGAAGTTCGAGGAACAGTTCGCGCGCATCGCCCGCCTGTCGCTGCCGCGCGAACCGGGCGAGAGGCGGCTCGTGCTGTGGCCCGAATCGGGCGTTCCCGACTACCTTCGCGACGGCTATCCGCAGCGCTACTACGACCAGGTGACCGCAGCCGGCGATCCGCGCTATGCCCGCTGGCGCATCGGCCGCGTGATCGGCGAGGGCTCGATCCTTCTGACTGGCGCGGTCGATCTCGCGATCGAGGAGGTCGACGGACGCGAGCGCGCGGTCGGCGCCTACAACGCGATCACCCCGATCGCCGCCGACGGAACGCTGGGCGAGCGCTACGCCAAGGCGCACCTCGTGCCCTTCGGGGAATACCTGCCGATGCGCTGGCTGCTTGAGCCGCTGGGCCTCAGCCGGCTGGTCGCGGGCACGATCGACTTCATTCCCGGCCCCGGCCCGCGCACGCTCGACCTCGGCCCCTGGGGTAAGGCGGGGGCGCAGATCTGTTACGAGATCGTGTTCTCCGGCCAGGTCGTCGATCCGCGCGAGCGGCCCGACTATATCTTCAACCCGTCGAACGACGGGTGGTTCGGAGCATGGGGTCCGCCGCAGCACCTCGCGCAGGCGCGGATGCGCGCGATCGAGGAAGGGTTGCCGGTGCTGCGCTCCACTACCACCGGGATCAGCGCGGTCATCGATGCGCGCGGCGTGGTGCGCGATCATCTCGGGATGCGCGTGGCAGGCCGGATCGACGGCTTCGTACCCCCCGCCGCACCGCCGACCTTGTTCGGCCGCTTCGGAAACTGGCTGGCGCTGGGCTGGGCGCTGGTGCTGATCGCCGGATCGCTGGTTGCCACGCGGCTGCGACGCCGCTAGGAGGCTGCGCGAGACATAAAGCTATCTTTATATCGGAATATCATCCCATGCGCAGCACGTACCTCTTCACCTCCGAAAGCGTTTCCGAAGGCCATCCCGATAAGGTTTCGGACCAGATTTCCGACGCGATCGTCGATCTCTTCCTGGCCAAGGATCCGGAAGCGCGCGTGGCCTGTGAAACGCTCACGACGACCCAGCGCGTGGTGCTGGCCGGGGAAATCCGCGGCAAGGGCATCATGGAAGCGGACGGGAAGTGGGCGCCGGGTGTCGAGGCCGAGATCGAGGATGTCGTGCGCAGGACCGTGCGCGAAATCGGCTATGCGCAGGACGGGTTTCACTGGGAAACTCTGACCCTCGAGAACTATCTCCACGGCCAGAGCGCGCACATCGCGCAGGGCGTCGACGCAAGCGGCAACAAGGACGAGGGCGCGGGCGACCAGGGCATCATGTTCGGCTTCGCCTGCGACGA
>CAMPGP010000157.1 GCA_946885545.1 uncultured Altererythrobacter sp. | reverse complement strand
CAGACCCCGGTGGGCCGCGCGGCACTCTCGATGCTGCTGTTCGAGGACATCGCCATCGTGCCCATCATCTTCGTGCTCGGCGCGCTCGCGCCTTACGCTGATGCCGATGGGTTCGAAGGACTGATGGATACGCTGTGGATGGGCGCTTTGGTGGTGCTGGCCATGATGGTGATCGGCCGCTTCGCCCTGCCGCAGCTGTTCGCCCAGGCGGCACGGACCAAGAGCCCCGAACTGTTCCTCGCCGCCAGCCTCCTCGTGGTGATCGGGGCGAGCCTGGCCACCGCCGTGGTCGGGCTTTCGCCGATCGTCGGCGCGCTGATCGCCGGCCTGCTCATCGCGGAGACCGAATATCATGGCGAAATCGAATCGATCATGGAACCGTTCAAGGGGCTCGCCCTCGGCGTGTTCCTGATCACCGTCGGCATGAGCATCGATCTCACCACGATCTGGAACAATCTCTGGTCGATCCTGCTCGCCGTGGTGCTTGTCCTGACCTTCAAGGCGCTCGTCACCGGTGTCTTGCTACGTATGATGGGCGCCAGGCGCAGCACTGCAGCCGAGACCGGTGTGCTCATGGCAAGCCCGTCCGAAACCACTCTGATCGTACTTGCGGCGGCCAGTTCGGCATTGTTGATCCAGCCCGGGACGGCGCAATTCTGGCAGATCGTAACCGCGATCGGTCTCACCATCACGCCGCTGCTCGCCATGCTGGGCCGCGCCATCGCTCGGCGGGTGGAAGCCATGCCCGAGTTGCCGCCCGAACACAGCGACGATCCGCGGGTCATCATCGTGGGCGCGGGTCGCGTCGGTCGCCTCGTAGCCGACATGCTCAAGGTTCACGGCAAGCCCTACATCGCGCTGGATTCGGACGCCGACCTGATCGCACGCGCAAAGCGCGAAGGCTACAATGCGCTCTATGCCGATGCATCGCGACGCGACACGCTGCAACGGCTGGGGCTCGACAACGCGCTGGCGGTCGTATTGACGATGGACGAGCCGGTGCTTGCCCAACGGCTCGTCGCCAAGATGCGCAAGCAGTATCCCGAATTGCTGATCGTCGCCCGCGCGCGCGATTCCATCCACGCGGCGGAATTGTATCGGGCCGGGGCCAGCCACGCGGTGCCGGAAACGCTCGAAAGCTCGCTTCAGCTGTCGGAAGCCGTCCTTGCCGATATCGGCGTCGCGATGGGCCCCGTGATCGCCTCGATCCACGAAAAGCGCGACCAGTTCCGCATTCAGATCCAGAAGGGCGGCGCGCTCGAACGCAAGCCCAAGCTCCGCACAAGTTCGGTCGAGGCGACCTGAGCCGCCAGGTGGGTCAGGCGGAAACGGTTTCCGCCATCGCCGCCTTGACCGCTGCGATCGCCGCATCAGCCTGAGCGCCATCGGGTCCACCGCCCTGTGCCATGTCGGCACGGCCACCACCGCCCTTGCCGCCGAGGGCTTCGACACCCTTGCGCACCAAGACGATCGCATCGAACCGCCCGGTAAGGTCGTCGGTCACCGCCACGGCGATCGCGGCCCGGCCACCGTTGACAGCGACCGCCGCCGCAACGCCGGAGCCGAGACGCTTCTTCGTCTCGTCGAGAAGGCCGCGCAGGTCCTTGGCGTCGAGCCCGTCGAGCACCTGGCCGGAGAACTTCACACCGGCGACCTCCTCATCGGCCGCGGCAGGTGCGGCCCCGCCACCACCGCCCAGCGCGAGGGCCTTCTTCGCTTCGGCCAATTCGCGTTCGAGCCTCTTGCGCTCGTCGACCAGTGCGGCGACGCGCACCTCGACGTCGTCGGGCGAAGTCTTAAGTGCGCTCGCGACCGCCTTCAGCGCTTCCTCGCGTGCGACCAGCCACTGGCGTGCGGCCTCGCCAGTCAGCGCCTCGATCCGGCGCACGCCGGACGAGACCGCGCTTTCGGACACGATGCGAAACAGGCCTATGTCACCCGTTGCCTCGACGTGCGTTCCGCCGCACAGCTCGACCGAAAAATTTCGGCTGCCGTCGGCCTTGCGGCCCATCGACAGCACGCGGACCTCGTCCCCGTATTTCTCGCCGAACAGCGCCAGCGCCCCGCCCTCGACGGCATCGTCAGGGCTCATCAGCCGGGTCTGGACCTGCTCGTTGGCGCGGATTTCGGCGTTCACCTCGGCCTCGATCGCGGCGATGTCTTCCTCGGTCAGGGGCTTGGGATGCGAGAAGTCGAAACGGAAGCGCTCGGACGCGACCAGCGAGCCCTTCTGCGTCACGTGACTGCCGAGCCGATTGCGTAGTGCGGCGTGGACCAGGTGCGTCGCCGAATGGTTGGCGCGGATCATGTCGCGCCGCTCGGCATCGACTGTCAGATGAACGCTGTCGCCCACCGCGACGGTGCCCGCCTCGACCTTTCCGGAGTGCGCGTGCAACCGGCCGAGCGGCTTCGACGTGTCGCTCACCGCGATCCGCAGGCCCTCCGCAGTGGTGATCGTCCCCGCATCGCCCGACTGACCGCCGCTTTCGCCATAGAACGGCGTCTGGTTGGTGAGGATGGTGACCTCGTCTCCCGCACCGGCGCTTTCGACTTCGGCGCCGTCACGCACGATCGCGACCACCTGCCCCTCGCCCTCGGTCGACGAATAGCCGGTGAATTCGGTCCCGCCTTCGCGCTCGGCGATATCGAACCACAGCTCACCGTCTGCTGCCTGGCCCGAGCCCTTCCACGCGGCGCGCGCGGCGGCCTTCTGCTGCGCCATCGCGGCATCGAATCCCGCGCGGTCGACCCCGATCCCGCGAGCGCGCAGCGCGTCTTCGGTGAGGTCGTAGGGGAACCCGTAAGTATCGTAGAGCTTGAACGCGGTCTCGCCGTCGAGCTCGCCGCCAACGGGCATCTCCCCCGTCGCTTCGTCGAGCAGGCGCAAGCCCTTGTCGAGCGTACGGCGGAACTGGGTCTCCTCGCGCTCGAGCACTTCCTCGATCAGCGCCTGGCCGCGCTGGAGTTCGGGATAGGCTTGGCCCATCTCGGTCACCAACGCGGGAACGAGGCGATGCATCAACGGCTGTTCGGCGCCGAGCAGGTGCGCATGGCGCATCGCGCGGCGCATGATCCGTCGCAGCACGTAGCCGCGGCCCTCGTTCGAAGGGAGCACGCCGTCTGCCATCAGGAACCCGCTCGATCGCAGGTGGTCTGCGATCACGCGATGGCTAGCGCGCCGGTCGCCTTGGGCAGGCACGCCGGTCAAGCCTTCGCTGGCCGCGATCAGTGCCTTGAAGGTGTCGATGTCGTAGTTGTCGTGAACGCCCTGCATGACGGCGGAGATGCGTTCGAGGCCCATGCCGGTGTCGATGCTCGGCTTGGGCAGCGGAGTCCGCGTGCCGTCCGCCGATTGCTCGAACTGCATGAACACGAGATTCCAGATCTCGATGAAGCGGTCGCCGTCCTCGTCGGGCGAGCCCGGGGGGCCACCGGGAATGTGCTCGCCGTGGTCATAGAAGATTTCGCTACAGGGTCCGCAAGGTCCGGTGTCGCCCATCGACCAGAAATTGTCGCTGGTCGCGATGCGGATGATCCGCTCTTCGGGCAGTCCGGCGATCTTGCGCCACAGCTCGAAAGCCTCGTCATCGGTATGATAGACTGTAGCGGTGAGCTTTTCCGGCGCGAGGCCCCATTCCTTCGTCAGCAGGTTCCAGGCATGTTCGATCGCCTGGTCCTTGAAGTAATCGCCGAACGAAAAGTTGCCGAGCATCTCGAAGAACGTGTGGTGGCGCGCGGTGTAACCCACGTTGTCGAGATCGTTGTGCTTGCCTCCGGCGCGCACGCATTTCTGGCTGCTCACCGCGGTCGAAGCCGGCGGCGTCTCGAGGCCGGTGAACACGCTCTTGAACGGCACCATGCCCGCGTTGACGAACATCAGCGTGGGATCGTTGTAGGGCACCAGCGGCGCGCTCTGCACCGGCGCATGCCCGGCGCGCGCGAAGTAGTCGAGGAAGGACCGGCGGATGTCGTTGGTCGAAGTCATGCCTGCGCAGTTAGTTGCTGCGGCGCGGCGCGACAAGCCGGTTAAGCCGCACGCCGTCAGCGAGGAAGGCGATCATGCAGGTATGGCCCGATGACCTTCAGTGGTCCCGTCGCGCGCGGACGAGCCACGCCCCCGCGCCGAGCGCGACCTCTCCCGCATGCAGGTGCTGTGCGAGGAACTCGCGCAGTCGCTCTACGAACATCGCTCGCGCGCCAGCGTCGAGGCCGGCGGCAGCGCGAGCGGCAGGACCGATGACCAGGAAGTACGACAGCGCATCCTCTACCGCATCTCCGCCCTCGCCCGCGATATACGAGAAGTCGACTGCATCGAACGACACGTCGTGCCAGCCCGCTTCGTCGAGAATTCCGCGAACGTGCGCTTCGTCAGCGAAGGCGAAGGGGCCGGGCTGTCCCGGTGGAGGCGGCGCGCCCGGCCCGCCCGGCAGCAATTCGCCCAAGCCGCGTGCCCAGGCGTTTTCATCCACGGAACGGAAGCAGGTGAAGGCCATCCGCGCGGACGGCGCGGCGAAGCTCGCGAGGTGCGCGAAGGCGGCGACGGGATCTGCGAAGAACATGACTCCGTGGCGCGACACGAGCAGGTCGGGTGCGAAACCGGGGCGGCACCAACGGGCGGCATCGGCGAGTTCGAATGACGCATTGGCGACATCGCGACCGCGTTCGCGCGCCACCTGTAGCAGATCCTCGCTCACGTCGATCCCGACGACTTCGGCATCGGTAGCGGATCGCGCCAGCCCGAGCGAGACTTCGCCCGCGCCGCAGCCGACGTCGAGCGCTCGGGCGAACGGGACTTCGGTTGCGGCGGCCAGGAGCCGTTGGGTCAGCGCCGCGAAGCTGCGGTCGGTGCGGCGCCATTCGCCGGCCCAGCTGCGTCCGACACGCCCTTCCCATTCGGCTTTGTCGGTCATGTCCGTTCCCGTCCTTCCGCTCGCGGATCACACTGTCGCACAGCGGCTAGCGCTGGTGGCACTCGCGGACAAAAGAAAAACCGGCGCGGTCCCCGAAGGCGCTCGCACCGGTTTTCCGTTTTCCCGGGCGCTCCCGCAAAGGGAAACGTCGCGCCCGCTTGAAGCGATGATGTCAGTCGTCCGCGTCCGGGCCGGTCATCATCTCCTCGGCGACTTCGTCGGTCCGGCCGCGGATGGCGGCTTCCAGCTTGTCGCAAACTTCGGGGTTTTCCTTGAGGTACTGTTTGGCGTTCTCGCGGCCCTGGCCGATGCGGATCGAATCGTAGCTGAACCAGCTGCCCGACTTCTCCACCAGTCCCGCCTTGACGCCGAGGTCGAGGATCTCGCCGATCTTCGAGATGCCTTCGCCGTACATGATGTCGAATTCGACCTGCTTGAACGGCGGGGCGACCTTGTTCT
>CAMPGP010000156.1 GCA_946885545.1 uncultured Altererythrobacter sp. | reverse complement strand
CGAGCGGCGGATGTCGCGGGTGCGGGTGAAGAGGTCGAACAGCGCCTCGCCGTCGTCGCGGCGGATCGCGCGTTGCAGCGCTGTCAGGTCCTCGGTGAAGCGGCCAAGCATCTCGAGCACGGCGTCGCGGTTGGAGAGGAACACGTCGCGCCACATCGTCGGATCGCTCGCGGCGATGCGAGTGAAGTCGCGGAAGCCGCCGGCCGAATACTTGATCACTTCGCTGCGGGTCACGTCCTCAAGGTCCGAGGCGGTGCCGACGATGGTGTAGGCAATCAGGTGCGGGATGTGACTGGTGACCGCGAGCACGAGATCGTGGTGCGCGGCGTCCATCGTCTCGACCTTCGCGCCGAGCGCTTCCCAGAAGGCGGTGAGGTCGGACACCGCTTGCGGGTCGGCGCCCTCGGGCGGGGTGAGGATGCACCAGCGGTGGTGGAACAGGCTCGCGAACCCGGCATCGGGGCCGCTGCGCTCGGTGCCCGCCACCGGGTGCGCGGGGATCACGCGGTGGCCCGGAAGCGCTTCGCCCAGCACCTCGCCGACCGACTGCTTGGATGAGCCGACGTCGCTGACGATCGCGTGCTCGGGCAAGACGGCGGCGAAGGCGCGTGCTGCCGCTCCGATCGCGCCGACGGGGACGCAAAGCATGACGAGGTCGGCCTCGCGCACCGCGTCTTCGGGGGTTTCGCAGATGGTGCCGACCAGTGCGCGCTCGGCGGCGCGGCGGCGGACTTCGGGATCGGCGTCGTAGCCGGTGGTGGCGACGTGGGGCAGGTGCTCGGCCACCGCGAGGCCTACCGATCCGCCGAGGAGGCCGAGCCCGATGATCGCGACGCGCTCGATGCTCATCGCGCCGCCTCCGCCAGTTCGCGCAGAGTCGCCGCGATGGAAACCATCTGTTCGGGCGTGCCGATCGTGATGCGAAGGGCGTGTCCGAGGCCCTGGCCCGGCAGGTGGCGTACCGCGAAGCCGGCGGTGGTCAATCCGTCGAGTGCGGCGGCGGCGGTGAGGGCGCCTTCGAACAGCACGAGCACGAAGTTGGCCTTGCTCGGCAGCGCGCGCAGGCCGTGGTTGCCGAGTGCGCCCAGCCTGTCGATGAAGCGTTCGATCTGCGCCGTATTGTGTAGCATCGAGTGGTCGACGAACGCCTGATCGCCGAGCGCTGCCAGCGCGGCGGCCTGCCCGTGATTGGTGACGTTGAACGGCCCACGGACGCGGTTCAGCGTGGCGACGATCTCGGGCGCGCCGGTGGCCCAGCCGATCCGTTCGCCGGCGAGCCCGTAGATCTTGGAGAACGTGCGGGTGACGAGCACGTTGTCGTGCTCCGCCGCCAGCGCCAGCCCGCCGTCGTCGTCCTCCGGCGCGAGATATTCGGCGTAGGCTTGGTCGAGCACGAACAGGACATCGCGCGGCAGGCCGGCGTTGAGGCGGGCGATTTCGCTGGCGGGCAGGTAGCTGCCGGTCGGGTTGTTGGGATTGGCGAGGAACACCACGCGGGTTCGCTCGGTCACCGCGGCGAGCAGGGCATCGACATCGGCGCCGTAGTCAAGGTCCGCCGCCTCGACCGGGGTGGCGCCGCAGCGGCGGGCCGCGATGTCGTAGACCGCGAAGCTGTAGCGCGGGAACAGCACTTCGTCGCCGGGCCCCGCATAGCCTTGCGCGGCGAGGTTGAGCAGTTCGTCCGAGCCGGTGCCGCAGACGATCCGCGCCGGGTCGAGCCCGTGCAGGTCGCCGATCGCAGAGCGCAATTCGGTCGCGTCGGGATCGGGATAACGCGAGGGCGGGGCAGCCTCACCCAGTGCGGCCAGCGCCGCGGGGCTGGTGCCGAGCGGGTTCTCATTGGCCGAGAGCTTGATCAGCTCGCGCCCGTCGGCTCCGGTCGCGCGTCCGGGGACGTAAGCGTGGATCGCTTCGATCCAGGGTTTGCGGGTGGGTTGGTCGGGCATCGCGGCTATGGGCATTTAAAGCAATACGGCCCTTCGACAAGCTCAGGGCGAGCGGTTAGAGAGCGATCCCCTAAGCCCGTTCGTGCTGAGCCTGTCGAAGCACCGTTCTTTTTCTTGTCCCAAGGTCCGGTTTGAGCACGCCTTCGCATTCCTTCACGCTCCCCGCTCCGCTCCCGCTCGACGGGGGGCAGGCGCTCGTGGGTGCGACGATCGCCTACGAGACCTACGGCGAACTGGCCGCGGACAAGGGCAACGCGATCCTCGTGTGCCACGCGCTGACGGGCGACCAGTACCTCGCGAGCGAGCACCCGGTCACCGGCAAGCCCGGCTGGTGGGCGCGGATGGTGGGGCCGGGCAAGCCGATCGACACCGACCGCTACCACGTCATCTGCGCCAATGTGATCGGCAGCTGCATGGGCTCGACCGGGCCCGCCAGCCCAATGCCGGATGATGGGCCCGACGGCACGCCCTACGCGATGCGCTTCCCAGTCATCACCATTCGCGACATGGTGCGCGGCCTCGTCGCCCTGCTCGACGGGCTGGGGATCGAGCGGCTGCATGCGGTGGTCGGCGGGTCGATGGGCGGGATGCAGGCGCTGAGCCTCGCCGCCAACTTTCCCGAGCGCGCGGCAAGGGTGCTCGCGATCGCCACCACCGCGCGGCATTCGGCGCAGAACATCGCTTTCCACGAGGTCGGGCGGCAGGCGATCATGGCCGACCCAAACTGGCGCGAGGGCGACTACTACGCGCACGACGTGGCGCCCGATGCGGGGCTCGCGGTGGCGCGGATGGCGGCGCACATCACCTACCTCTCCGAAGCAGGGCTGACCGAGAAGTTCGGGCGGCGGCTGCAGGATCGGCCGGATGGGACCAAGGGCGCCAAGTCCTTCGGGTTCGACGCCGATTTCCAGGTCGAGAGCTACCTGCGCTATCAAGGCAGCGGCTTCACGCGGCGGTTCGATGCCAACTCCTACCTCTACATCACCCGCGCGATGGACTATTTCGATATCGCCGAAGAGCATGGCGGCAAGCTCGCCGATGCCTTCGCGGGGACCACATCGCGCTTCTGCCTCGTCAGCTTCGACACCGACTGGCTCTACCCCACCGCGGAGAGCCGTCACGTGGTACACGCCTTGAACGCGGCGGGCGCACCGGTCAGCTTCGTCGAGCTGTCGGCGCCCTACGGCCACGACAGCTTCCTGCTCGACGTGCCCGCGCTCGATCGGGTGGTGCGGGGGTTCCTCGATGGCTGAGCAACTTCGCCCCGATCTCGCCGTGATCGCAAAGCAGGTACCGCAGGGCGTGCGCGTGCTCGACGTCGGCTGCGGCGACGGCGCGCTGATGGCGGTGCTGCGCGACGGCAAGCAGTGCGACGCGCGCGGGATCGAGATCGATGGCGCGCAAGTGGAGCGCTGCGTCGCGCGCGGGCTCAGCGTGGTGCAGGGCGACGCCGATCGCGACCTCGCGTTCTACCCCGACGGCGCGTTCGACGTGGCGATCCTGAGCCAGACGCTGCAGACCGCCGCGCGCCCCGATCGCATGCTGTCCGAGCTGCTGCGCGTCGGCCGCCGCGCCTTCGTCTCCTTCCCCAACTTCGCCTACTGGCGCATGCGCTGGGCGCTGCTGCGCCGTGGCCGCATGCCGGTGACGCGCCACCTGCCAGTGACCTGGTTCGAAACCGCCAATATTCATCACGTTACGGTCAAGGACTTCGAGGAACTGACTGCCGCGCTCGGTATCGCGATCAAGAGCCGCTGGTTCTTCACCGCCGACCGCGAAGTGAGCGCCAGCGGCGCCAACTGGCGCGCGGAATACGCGCTGTTCGAGGTGCGGCGGTAGGGAGTTCCCTGCGCCCTTAGTCCGTCACCCCCGCGCAGGCGGGGGCCCAGACAAGGTTGCGAATGCTTGCGAGGGTAGCTGGATCCCCGCCTTCGCGGGGATGACGAGGATGGTTGAAGGCCCTCGATTCGCCCTTCGCCGGGCGAGACATGGACCGCATGTTACATAGTCCAGGGCAAAGAATGTCGACTTGCGCGGGAAAGTGTCGCCTTAACCGCAAGACGTGTCACCTTGCAGGCAGAAAGTGTCGCCTTGGCCCGCGGCGGTGTCGCCTTGCGCGGGCCTGGCCGGGTCGTCACGATGCGAAAGAGCAAGGCAGGACGTTAGCAGGTGCCGGGCGTGTAGGAAAATGCCTGCTTGTCGGGAGGGAGGATGTGGGCTTTTTATCCCGAGTACCAACAGACCGTACTTCAGATTTGCCAAAGCCGGACATATCCTCCGAAGTATGGAGAGAGTTGAACAGATTGCGAGATTGACCGAGCGCGAGAAAGTTTGCCTGCGCCAATGGTTACAAAACAAATCTGCGAAAGAAATTGCGGTCGACTTGGGGATTACACACCACGCGGTCGAGAAGCGGTTGAAGATGGCCCGAGCCAAACTTGGCGCCACGTCCTCCCTGGAGGCGGCTCGAATCCTGAGCGATGCAGAAGGGTACGGCCGAGCGGTAGCCCATACACCGGACCTTACCCCCCACCCTCTCACCATTCAGAAAGCGTTCCTCCAAAAATCGATCCTCGGAGGAATCGTAATGACGCTTTTCGCAGCTGCACTACTCGCCTTATTTCTACAACCATCAAGTGAAACATCGACGCCTGCGCAGACATCTCGATTGGTTGATGAGTATGACGAACAACTCGACGTCTTCCTTGCGGCAATGATCGATTCATCCGAAGTCGGGCCGGATGGCGAAGTCTTTCTGACCTATCCTCTCGGCGATGGTCGCTTTCTGCGACCGAACAGCGGTTATTATTGGCAAGTCAGTGCGGAAGGGAGAGACGATTTTACGTCGCCCTCACTGTCGGATCGCAGGCTGAAGGTTCGCGCCCAAAAGGCCGTGGAGGAGATCGTTCATTACGACTCGACACAGTTCCCGAACGAGCCGCTTCGAGTTGCTGAACGCACAGTGGCACTGCCGAACAGCAGCATAGAATGGCATTTCATCGTTGCCCGGCTACGGAACGAACTCAATTAGGCCGTACGTGTTACCGAAACACTCAAATGTCGTCGACAGCAGCCATTCAATACCCTCACCCCAACCTCTCCGCATGCCATTTCACATGCTCGGCCATGAAGGTCGAGATGAAGTAGTACGAGTGGTCGTAGCCCGCTTGCAGGCGGATCGTGGCGTCGATGCCGGCGGACTGGCAGGCTTCGGCGAGGCGGTGGGGGCGGAGTTGTTCGACGAGGAACTGGTCGGCGGTGCCCTGGTCGATCAGCAGGTGATCGTGGCGCGCGCCATTCTCGATCAGCACGACGGCGTCGTATTCGCGCCATGATGCGCGGTCTTCGCCCAGATAGCGGCCGAGGGCCTTTTCTCCCCATGGCACTTCGCTCGGCGCGACGATCGGGCTGAAGGCGCTGATCGACTTGAAGCGCTCGGGAT
>CAMPGP010000155.1 GCA_946885545.1 uncultured Altererythrobacter sp. | reverse complement strand
GCAAATACCTGATGCCGGTGATGCGCAAGCAGCAATACCGCTTCCAGGCCACCAATCCCAATCCGGCGACGAGCGGGCACTACGCCTGCCCGCCGATCGGCACCTCCACCACCCTCCAGGAGCCCGGACAGGTCGTCCCCGCCATCGGCGAGGACATGGGTTACCTCGTCTGGCGCAAGAGGAACTGCTGCGCACTATGAACAAGCCCCTCCTCCTTGTCCCGCTTGTCCTCGCCCTTTCGATTGGCGGCCTGGCGCTCGCGCAGAGCGCATCGGACGACCTCGATCTCGATGCGATCCGTGCGCGCGCCTCCGAGCACGCCGGCGATGCCGAAGCGCTTGCCACTGCAGTGCGCGAGCGGGCCGACGTGCTCGCCGAGGATGCACGCAGCACGCAAGATGCCGCGCAGGCGAACCGTGCGGCCTATGCCCGAAGCGTCGGCACCGATCTCACCAAGGATCCGCTCGACTTTGACGCCATGGTCCGTGCCCAGGCCCAAGCCGAGGCGGCATCGCTGAGTGACGGCCCGCGCTTCATCGCCTTCGCCTCGCTGTCGATGCCGCCCGAAGCGCTCAAGGCGCTGGTGCGCGACGTGGGTCGCGCGGGCGGGGTCACCGTCCTGCGCGGCTTTCCGCAAGGCGACAGCGAAGGCTTCAAGAAGCGCCTCGCGGCGATCTGGAGCGACGGCAGCGAAGCCGGATCGCTCGGCATCGATCCGCGGCTCTTTCGCGCCTTCGACATAAAGGCGGCACCGAGCTTCGTCATGCTCAGCACCGATTTCAGCCCGTGCGACGGGTTCGAGTGCACGAGCGCGGTCCCGCCGCACGACCGGATCGCGGGCAATGTCAGCGTCGCCCATGTCCTCGAAACCTTCGCCGGAGGCGACGGCCCAGGCGCGGCGCTTGCCCGGCTCCACCTCGCCCGCCTCGAAGGAGACCGGCCATGACGCGGAGGATTGCCGCTGCGCTCGCCCTGATCCTCGCTATGCCGGGCGCGAGCACGGCGCAGACCACGGAGGCGGCCAGGGCCGACGGTAAGCAGACCGCAAGGGATCTGCTCGAAACCGCGCGCGACGCGGCTTCGGCGCCGGTCGATGCTACCCGAGTGCCCAATTACGATCCGCAGGCGACGCGCGGCCTACAGGATCTTGCGCAGAACTCCGAGCAGATCGAGGCGCGTGCACGGGCCGCCGCAACGGCGAACCCGGCGCTGCGCACGATCCGCGACAGCATGGCCAGCCGCGCCGAGTTCGACACGCACGACATCTCCCACATGCTCGCGCGGAGCCGGACGATCAGCGAGACCCCGCTCGATTACACCAGCGGCATGACGGTTGGGGGCGCGCAGGGAAGCTGCGTACCGCTTCCTCCCGGCGCCGGATCGGCGGGGACCTACTTTGCGACCTGCAATACCGGCACGCGGATCGACCAGAGCGCCGGCCAGTGCACGGTTCCGCTCGTCGCAAGCGTTACCCGGCGGCCGCAGTATCACTACCTCTGCAGCAGGTTCGGCGACTTCAACAGTTCGGGTGAGCCCGTCTGCGAAGGCTTTGCTGACGCGAGCTGCCGCGCGACCGGCCAGCGCGAGGGCCGCTGCCTGCAATGGTTCGACAACGGGCACACGCGGTTCTGCTCCGAACCGGGCGAACCGCTGACCGAGCTGACCTGCGATGCTCCGGTATCGGGCCGGACGCCCTATGCAGTCACAAGCACAACGGATGTAGCTGCCGCCCCCGACGAGAGCCAGTGCGCCGGCTTCGCGAGCAACGGCAATTGCACGCTCGACGCGGAAATCTGCACCGACAGCGATCCGCAGACCCGCATGGTCGACGGCGTCGCGGTCACCCGGCCCTGCTGGGCCTGGCAGCGCAGCTATACCTGCGTAACCCGAAGCGCCGCCAGCGACTGCTCTGCGCTCGAGGACCAGGGAAGCTGCCGCTTCGTTCGCGAGGAGTGTCTGAGCGGCGACGAAGCATGCGAGACCTGGGAGCGCGTCTACGAATGCCCGCTTCCGGCCGGTGAAACGGGTGGCACCCAATATGTCTGCGACGGCGACGTCTACTGCATCGACGGCTCATGCGAGACGATCGAGCGCAAGGCGAATGACGAGTTCAAGGATGCCGTAACCGCGCTTCACGCGATGAACGAGGCGCGCGGGCAGTTCGATCCGCAAACGCTGACGCTGTTTCGCGGAACCCGCAACACCTGCTCGTCCAAGGTCTTCGGCGTGCTCAACTGCTGCAAGGGCAAGGGATTCCCGCTCATCCCCGGGATCAACCTTCTCGTGGCGCTCGGCTGCGACCGCGAGGAAGTCCTGCTGCACGAGCGCGATGCGCAGGGGCTGTGCGCCTATGTCGGCACCTATTGCTCCGACAGCTTCCTCGGCGTGTGTCTGACCAAGAAGAAGGTCTACTGCTGCTTTGAGTCCAAGCTCTCGCGGATCCTGCAGGAGCAGGGCCGGCGGCAGCTGCCCAAGCCCTGGGGCAAGCCGAAGGCCGAGACCTGCACGGGTTTCACGCTCGACGAGTTCGCGCGGCTCGACCTCAGCCAGATGGATTTCTCCGAAGTCTATGCCGAGTTCACCGACGCCGCTCGGCTGCCGGATGAGCTCGAGACGAGCACCCTCATCCAGCAGAAAATCCAGGATTACTACGCAAGGGAAGCACAGTGATGCGCAGCGCCCCCAAACTCGCGCTCTGCGCGGCTGCAGGCTTGTTCATGGCTGGCCCGCTGGCGGCTCGGGACGCAGATCCCGCAAGCGACGCGGCCGACGCGCTCTACTGCGCGGAGCGCAAGCTCGGCTACTGGTTCTACTGCGTGAGGCCTGCGCCCGCGCCTCGTGAGACAGAGCCGCAGCCGCAGGCCTCGACAAGTGCCGCGGAAGAGCTCGACGCGATCACTGGGACCTTACGCGAGTTGAAGGCGCAGGCGATCCTTCACCCCACGCCCGAGAACGTAGCCGCCTATATCCGCTTCCAGCGGGAACAGCTCGACCGCGCCTCGCTGTTCTCCGACGTCTGGCAGCGCGCGCTGTGGCAGGACCCGGCGCTCGACTACACGCTCGAACGTCCCGTCGGCGCGCTCGCCAAGAAGCAGTGGCAGGATACCCGCGCGGCGGAACGCGACCTCGTGATGGCCCGGCTCTCCGAGCGCTACGGCCTGTTCTACTTCTTCGCCCAGACCTGCGGCGCCTGCGAGGTCATGAGTCCGATCGTCAAGGCGGTCGCGTCACGCTGGCGCATCACCGTGCGCGCGATCTCGACCGATGGCGGGCCGTCGCGGCACTTCCCGGATTACAGCGTCGAGAAGGGTCAGCGGCCGCGCATGGGGCTCGAGCCCGGGATCACCCCGGCGGTGGTCCTGTGGGACAGCGTCGGCAAACGCCCGATCCCGATCGGCTACGGCGTGCTCTCGGCCGACGAGCTGCAGGACCGCATCTATCTCCTCACCTCGAAGGAAGCCGGACATGATTACTAGGCTCAGAACCCTTGCGCTCGCGCTGGCCGCCACGAGCATGATCGCCGCCCCGATCTCGGGACCAGCATTGGCAAATGTCGGCGACAGCATGGACCGGTTCATGGATGACATGGGCGGAGCGGCGAACGTTACCGGTCCCACCGCCTTCGAAGGCCAGTCGGCGGGCTACTACAGCATGGGCAACGTCTGGACGCGCTTCCCGCAGAAGACGACCAACATCGCCAATCTCCAGCTGCCGCGCGCGCGGGCCGGCTGCGGCGGGATCGACATCTTCGCCGGCTCCTTTTCCTTCATCAACGCCAGCGAGATGGTTGCGCTGCTGAAGGCGGTTGCCAACAACGCCGTCGGCTTCGCCTTCAGCCTCGCGATCGACACGATCTGCCCCGAGTGCAACAAGATCATGCAGGAGTTCAGCCAGAAGGCGCAGCTCATGAACGAGCTGTCGATCAACTCCTGCGAGATGGCACAAGGGCTGGTCGGGGGCGTGTGGCCCAGGGGCGATCTTGCCGACAAGGCGATCTGCGAGGCGATCGGCAATTCCGAAGGCATCTTCACCGATTATGCCGCGGCCAAGCATGGCTGCGGCACCCGCGGGCAGCGCGCTTCGACCAACGAGAACGGCGGCGAGGACTTCGCCGACGTCAATCCCGGCGTCGCGCGCAACTACACCTGGCATGTCCTCAAGCAGAGCGCCTTCTTCAATCCTGGCGGCACCTTCGACCGCGAGCTTGCCGAATACGCGATGACGCTGATCGGCACGGTGATCTACGTGCCGCCGGCGGACGAGGCGCCGGGGAAATTCGTGCCCTTTGCCGGCGATGCCTCCTCGACGCTGGTGACCGCGCTGCTCGACGGGACCCAGGGCCAGAGCGTGCGCGTCTTCCAGTGCGACGAGCCCGAGCAATGTCTGAATCCGAGCTTCCAGCAGTTGAGCCTTGCCAGCGCGAAAGCGATCCGCCCGCGCGTCGCTCTGATGATCGGCAACATGGTCGAGGCGATTCGCACCGATACCGCGATCGGCGAGGCCGAAAAGGAACTGCTCCAGGTCGCATCGCTGCCGCTCTACAAGATCCTCACCGTGCAGGCGGCGTTCGGACGCGGCATGGCGACCGATGACCGCGCGACTCTCGCCGAAGTCGCGAGCATCGATCTGCTCCACGCGATCCTTGAGCGGATCGTCTCCGAAGCTGGCCGCTCGATGGCCAGTTTCATTGCCGCCGACGAAGCCAAGCTCGCGCTGTGGCGCGCGCAGGTGGCGGAGGTGCGCAGCCAACTCGCGCACCGGCAGGCCAACGGACAGGCGCGCATCACCGCGATCGTCCAGATCATCGAGAAGACCGCGATGATCGAGAACATGCTCGCCGCCTCGATGTCACCCTCGATGGCTGCGGCGCTCGACTGGTCGCGCGGGCTGCAGTCGCGCTCGATCGTACCGTAAGGGATCAAGCAAGTGGTCGAGATATTCACGGTCGGCGGCGGCGAATACATCGTCAACGTGCTGAACGCAGTCGCCGCCTGGACCGGTGCCGGCGGCTACAAGAGCCTGATCCAGGTAGCGCTGGTAATGGGCATGGCGCTTGCCGTGATCGTGCTCGCCTTCAATCAGGACTGGCGCGCCTGGCTCAACTGGTTCCTGGGCGCGACGCTCATCTACATGTGCCTGATGGTGCCGCGGATGGACGTGCACGTCACCGACCGCGTCAATCCGGGCCTTGCTCCGGCCACGGTCGCCAATGTCCCACTCGGCTTGGCGCTGATGGCGAGCTTCACCAGCCAGGCCGGCGACTATCTGACGCGTTCGGCCGAGCTCGTCTTCGGCCTGCCGGCCGATCTCAACTATTCGAAGAACGGCATGATCTACGGCGCGCGGCTGCTCGAGGCAACGCGTTCCCTGCGCATTAACGATCCCGAGTTCGCCGCCA